>JABFXT010000345.1 GCA_013361595.1 Nocardia sp.
TGACGCGGCGGTGAACCGGAAGAAGACGCGACACAACGCGACTGGAACACGCGTGTTCACGAATTCGCGCGAGGGTCCGTGATAATCATCGCGTGCAGATTCCGAGAACCGATCGAAATCTTTTCGCGCGCGCCCTGGGCGCCGTGCTCCCCGGCATCCTGGCCGTGGTATCCGTGATCGGTGCGAGCCCAGCCGTGGCCGTACCCGTCTACCCTGTACCCGACCCGGACCAGTTCTATGCCGCACCTGCGGATATCGCCGAGAAATCCCCCGGGGAAGTGTTGGAGACCCGGGCGATGCCGGCGCTGCCGATATTCCCCGGGACCACCGTGACCCTGGTGAAATTCCGCTCGGCCGATTCCACCGGGCACCCGATCGCGGCGACCTCGACCGTGCTCACCCCGCAGTGGCGGGCACCCGACGGGCCGCTGTTGTCCTACCAGCACATCATCAACGGGCTCGGCAGCCGGTGCGCGGTCTCCCGCGTGCTCTACACCCCGGACCCCACACTCCAGGTCCGCGAGGCGGCCGCCTTGAACGCGGTCCTGGCCCGCGGCTGGAGTGTGGCGCTGCCCGATCATCTCGGGCCGAATTTCGCCTACGGCGCCGCCCGGCTGGGCGGGCAGATCACCCTGGACGGTATCCGGGCGGTACGGGCGGCCGATCTCGGACTGCGGAACAGCCGGGTCGCCATGGCCGGTTACTCGGGCGGCGGAATGGCCACGGCCTGGGCCGCCGCGCTCGCCCCCCGATACGCGCCCGAACTCGATATCGCGGGGGCGGCGACCGGGGGCGTGCCGATGAATCTGGTGCGCATGATCGAAGCGGTGAACACCGGGCCGCATCCCGCCTTCGGCCTCGTGCTGGCGGCCGGTATCGGGCTCGAACGCGAATATCCCGACCGGTTTCCCATCAGCGAATCGATGAACACCCGTGGGCTGCTGGCCCGTAACACCGTGGCCAATGGATGCACCAACGAGATCCTGGCCGCCGGAGCGGGACGCAGCGTGGCCGAACTCGCCAGCAATATGTCCCTGGTATCCGATGCCGACGCGCGAGCGGTACTCGAGGAGAACAGCCTCGAACTGTTCGACGGAGTACCCGATATGCCCATTTTCGAATGGCATTCGGCCAGTGATCCGCTGATTCCGGTGGATTCGATCGTCCGCACGAACCAGCGGTACTGCGCGGCCGGGGTACCCGTCCAGGCGGATCTGACGATCTCGCCGGAACATCTGTCGGCCGCGGTACTCGGTGTGCCCGCCGTCCTGATGTGGCTCGACGGCCGCTTCCGTGGTGACCCCGTGCCGTCGAACTGCTGAGATCCCGCTTCCCGCATGGGACGCGATCGCGGCGGATCCCGGATCGGCCGCGTACCGCGTCCCGGCCCGGAGCCGTGGGGACGCGATCGGCCGTCCGGACCTCTCGCGCCACCCGGCGTGGCCGGACCACCTACTCGGCCGCTACCGCGTCCCGTAAACTGCTGGGCCGCATATCGGTCCAGTTCCGTTCGACATAGTCGACACAGTCGGCCCGGCTGCCGTCGCCGAAGACGATCCGCCACCCGTGCGGCACCTCCGCGAAAGCCGGCCACAGCGAATGCTGGTCCTCGTCGTTGGCCAGTACGAAGAACCGGCCGTCCTCCTCGTCGAACGGATTCGTGTTCATGTCACCTCTCCCAGATCGTCGTTGTCGTTACGTCGGCACCGGTCGTCGGGTTCACTCGTCCCGGACCGCGTACACCTCGTGCAGATCGGTGCCGCGCAGACTCGGGTCCTGCCGTATCCGCGCCGACAACCCGTGACTGCCCAGCAGATCCCGGAACTCCGCCAGCCGGCCGCCGGTATCGTGCACCTCCGCGACCACGCTGCGGATCCGGGGCCAATCCGATTCGGCGATACCGCGCAGCACATCCAGCTCCGCCCGCTCGACATCGATCTTGAGGACACCGATCTCGGCATCGCGCCCGTGCTCGGCCAGGATCGCCGATACCGTGGTCACCTCCACCTCGATCTGCTCACCCTGGTGCAGGTCGGCCGTGATGAGCGCGATCGCTTCACCGTCCAAACCGCTGTTGCGCAGGAAGGTGCGGGTGGCCTCGTCGTCTTCCGCTCGATCGGCGTACAGCCCGGAATTCGCCGGAGCCTGCGGATACCAGGTGAGCGGTAGGACGCCCGGCTCGGCACCGACCGCGGTACAGACGGATACGGCATGCGGCACGAACGCGGCCAGATTACGTTCCAGGCACTGGAAAGTCACCGGGACCGGTTCCGCGGCGATCACCCGCGCATCGGGACAGATATCGGCGAAGAGCATGGCGCTGAGCCCGATGTTCGCGCCGATGTCGAGCGCGATGTCTCCGGGCCGCAGCCCGGCGGCGGCCTGCCGGTAGAAACCGGTCGCCGAGGTGATCTCACCCCACAGGAATCGCGCCTCGGCCGGGCTCGGGCAGTCGACCACTCTGCCGTCGTCGAGCTTGAGCGTCTGTTGTGTGTTCAGCATTCTTCCACGGCCCTTTCTATTACGGCACCGACCACGGCCAGTGCTTCCGGGTGGCTCAGCTCGAGGTGACGGACATCGACCACCTGGTTGTGGATGTCCCCGGTCACGTAGCCTCGCCACGATCCCGCCAGCGCGTCGTGATCGGCGTGGTCTTTTCCGGCGGTGAAGAAATGCAGATCACCGTCGAAGACCTCCGGTCGGTACCGATCGGCGATCGCGCTCGCGGTCTCGAAACTCCGCATCACCCGATCCACCTGTTCGGCACTGAACATCGCGGTCCCGAGCACCTGTTCCCGGATGACCGCCCAGGCCTGTTCGTGGGTATCGGCGTGCACCTCGTCGCCGAGATCGAACAGTTCGCGCCAGCCACCCAGCAGATCCGCCATCAACTGTCCCGGCCGCCGATCCGCCGCGGCGGTGGATTCCCCGGAGAGGTCCACCGCGCTGTCGAGCAGCGCCAGCAAGGCGACCTCGGCGCCGGCCCGGCGGAGCCGGACCGCGACCGCGTGCGCGATCTGTCCGCCCAGCGACCAGCCGAGCAGGTGATACGGGCCGTCCGGTTGGACCCGGCGGATCTCGGCGGCATAGCGTTCGGCCAGCTGATCCACCGATTCCGCCGGTGCCTCGCCGGCCACCACATGCGGATCCTGCAGACCGTAGACCGGCCGGTCCTCGTGCACATGCTCCACGAGCCCGCCGTAGAACCACGCGAGCCCGCCCGCGGGATGGACACAGAACAGCGGCGGCTTCGAACCGCCGGCCCGCAGCGGGAGCACCACCTGCAGACCGGATCCGCCGTCGGCCTCGTCGGACCGGCGGGCCAGCGCCGCCGGGGTAGCGTCGTCGAACATCCAGGGCAGCGCGATCGTGACGCCGCGGGTCTTCAGTTCGCGCACCACCATGGTCGCCAGCAGCGAGTTACCGCCGAGATCGAAGAAGCCGTCCGAGACTCCGGCCCGCGCGACCCCCAGGATCCGGGCGTAGACCTCGGTGATCGCCTTCTCCGTCGCTGTGCGAGGCGCGACGAATTCGCTCGTGGCGGTACCGGCATCCGGTGCGGGCAGGGCTTTGCGATCGAGCTTGCCGTTGACCGTCAGCGGCAGATCCGGCAGGACGGTGACCGTCGAGGGCACCATATAGCTCGTCAGCACTTCCGCGGCCGCGGCCCGGACCGCCGCCGGATCGAGCTGTTGCCCGTCCGCGCCGACCACATAACCGATCAACTGATCGATCCCGTGCTCGGGCCGGTGCACGGCCGCCGCCGCGCGCACCACGGCGGGATGCCGCAGCAGTGCCGTTTCGACCTCGCCCAGTTCGATCCGGTAGCCGCGCAACTGGACCTGGGCGTCGGCGCGGCCGAGATAGCGCAGTTCCAGACCTCGATCCGAATGCTGCCAGCTGCCGATATCGCCCGAGCGGTAGAGCCGGGAGCCGTTCGACCCGAAGGGGTTCGCCACGAACCGGGCCGCCGTCGTAGCGGGCGCGCCCAGATAGCCCCGCGCCAGCTGGCCGCCGGCGACGTAGATCTCCCCGGCCACACCGATCGGCGCCGGGCGCATCCGGTCGTCGAGAACGTAGACCCGCATACCCGGCAGCGGGGTGCCGATTCCCGCGGTGTCGGTCCCGGTCGTCTCGCCGTAGGTCACATGCACGGTGGTCTCGGTGATCCCGTACATATTGATCAGCCGCGGCGATCCGGGCTCGTATGCGGCGAACCAGCTCGCCAACCGGGCGGGATCCAGTGCCTCACCGCCGAATACGACGTACCGCAGGGCAAGTCCGGGACCGCCGCGCCCGGCGGCCCGGCGTTCCCGTTCGGCCTCGGCGAACCCGTAGAACGCCGACGGTGTCTGGCTCAGGAC
>JABFXT010000496.1 GCA_013361595.1 Nocardia sp.
GACCTGGAGGCCGTGCGGTCCTACCGGGAACGGGACGCGGCCTGAACCCGTCCGGATCGGATCCGGACGCGGGATACATCGAATAATCGAGCAGTCCAGTTGAAAAACTGGACTGCTCGGCCGCTATTTCAGTGGATGGGTGCGGTAGAACTCGCACGCCTCCCCGGCGAGCAGACCGTCCTCGCACGCGAAATAGGTCTGGATACAGGAGTTGGTATCGCAGCCCAGCCGGGTCAGTTCGTCACGGACACGGATGCTGCGTTCCTGCGGCGTCTCCGACTGCGGCTGCGCGGCGGCCGGGGCCACCGGGACGGCGGTGCCCTCGTTGTCCGAGCACGCTCCGAGCAGCAGCGTTCCGGCGCACATCGCCGCCAGAGCAGCGAATCGAACAGCGGATCTCGTGACCATGCGCACCTCCACATCCCCCGGGGTGTTCGACGAGCGGCCAGCCTAACCGATAGCCGGCCCGATGGGTACCGGCGCATTCGTGCCATCCGGCCGGGCCGACCTGGACGAACGGTGGTCGCCGCGCGGAAGTCGCCCGTCAGGTCGCGGTCTCGCCGCGCAGCAGCGCGGCCAGCGATTCCCGATCCGTCACGTCCAGTTTGGCGCAGGCCCGGTAGAGGTGCCCCTCCACTGTCCGGACCGAGACGGTCAGCCGATCGGCGATCTGCCGATTCGACAGTCCCGCGGCGACCAGATTCGCGATCTCGCGTTCCCGGGTCGTGAGCGGGAGTGGCTGCGCGGCATCACGCAGGGCAGGCGTCGCGGCGCCCCCGCACGCGGCGGCCAGCCGGCTGGCATGGGCCGCCGATTCCAGCAACCGGCGTCGATCACCGGTCCGGTCGTGCACGGTGGCGGCCTGGGCCGCCGCGTCGGCGGCGGACAGGAGTGCCCCCAGTCCTTCGAACTCGGCGGCGACCTCGTCCAGCCCCGCACCGTCGTGCCGGGACAAGGCCAGCGCGTGCCGGGCCTGCGCCCGCACCAGCGGACCGTCGACACGTTCGGCCAGATCCGCCAGCCGCTCGGCCACCGCGACCGAACCGAACCGGACCGCGGTGTGCAGGGCGAACGCCTCCACCGCATATTGCTCGGCCCCGGCGGCCGCGTCCGCGGCGTGCAGCGACAACTCGATCGCGGTACTCACCGCACCTTCCGCCGCCGCCAGCGCGGCTCGGGCTATCCCGAGTTGCGGCTCGTAGACCGCGCTGTGCCGGCCGCCCCGGGCGCGGGCCTCGGCGATCGCCTCCGTGGCCGCCGCCGTCCGGCCGAGCGCGGAATAGGCTTCGGCCAGCCGGATCCGGGCGGGGAACATCCAGGCCGCCGCGCCTTCGGTGGTGAGCGCCGCCAATGCCTGTTCGAGATTGTCGATTCCGGCAGCGAACCGACCGCGTGCCACATCGACGGTGCCCTGCAACACTTTCGACATTCCCCACGCGAGGTATTGGCCCGGCGCCGAATAGCCGAAGTATTCGGTGGCGCGGTGCCCGGCCGCGGTCAGATCGCCGGTGAGGACGAGCGCCAGCACCTCCGCGTGCGTGGAGGTGAACCTGTTCAGACCGTCGATATGCGCTTCCACCTCGTGGCCGCGGTCCGCGTAGCACCGTGCCTCCTGCGCCCGGCCCATCAGCGCCGCCGCCAGCCCGCCGCCGAACGCCGCCCACCACACGGCCCAGGGCGGCGCGTCGGTGGCGGCGAACACCTCCCGGGCATCGGCGAGGGCTTCGCCGAGCCGGTTCTCGCTCACCGCGCACGCCGAGGCGAGACCCGTGACGATGAGCGCGATCTTGGGATGACCGATCCGGGCCCGGACCAGAGCCAGCACCTCATCGGCACGATCGGCGTCACCCGTGGCCCACAACAGGTTCGACACCCGGGTACTGCCCCATCTGGCCAGCTGCACCGCGTCGAGTTCGTCGGGGTCGAAAGCGGCCAGTGTCCGTTCGGCCTCGATCCGGTGCCCCTGCCACAGCAGCGCACGCGCCAGCAGATCGGCCGATTCCAGCCCGCCCCGCCGTTCCACCGCCGCCCGGGCGAACCGTTCCCCCAGTGGGAGGTTCGCCAGCCCGATCGCGTCCTCGGCGGCCGATTCGAACAGTTCCAGATCAGCGGATTTATCGCTGTCCAGGGCCAATTCGGCCAGGCGGATCCGGTCGGCGGCCGAATTGATCCGGCGCTGTTTCAGCGCCGAATACAGGCGGCCGCGTAATCGGCGGGAAGTGGCGATACCGAGACGGCGGCGGATGACCTCCCCGAACAGCGGGTGGGTATAGCGCACCACCAGGTCGTGGCCGTCCTCCACGACCCGGATCACGCCACCGTTCTCCGCCGCCTCGACCGCGGCCTCCCCGGCGAGTTCGGCCATGACCTCCAGGTCGACCGGCTCACAGAAGGTCAGCAGTTCCAATACCCGCAATACCGATTCGGGTAGCTGTTCGACCCGGTCCTCCAGCAGCGCCGCCAATTCCGATGTGACGGCGGCCCGCCCGCGCAGCTGCCACACCCCGTTCACCTGGCGCAGCGAACCGGCTTCGAGCGCGCCCTCCACCAGATGCCGCAGGAACAGCGCGTTCCCGCCCGAGGACTCCCACATGAGATCGGCGGTGAAACCCTCCAACTGGCCACCCAGCATGGATTCCACCAGATCCACGCTCTGCCGCTGGGTGAAGGGGGCGAGGGGGATCCGCAGCAAATGCCCGTCCTTCCACAACGTGGTCACCGCGTCCGGTACCGGAACACCGTCGCGCACGGTCGCCACGACCCGGGCCGCTTTATCCGTCGCCAACTGCAGCAGCAGTGTCGCCGAGAGCTGGTCCAGCAGGTGGGCATCGTCCACCCCGATGATCGCCGGACCGTCGGCGAGCAACGCTTCGCGGGCGGCGGCCATGAACGTCACCGGATCGTGCGCGGTATAGGACCCGACCATATGCGCGAAGACGCCGAGCGGAATACTGCGCGCCGATTCGGTTCCCGCGACCCAGCGGATGTGCCCGCCGACCGTCGTCGCGGCCCGGCGCGCCAACGTGGTCTTACCGACGCCCGGCTCGCCGATGAGAACCGCACCGCCGTGGGTGGGGCCGACCAGGGTCGCCCGAATCGCCTCGAACTCGGTTGCCCGTTCGATCATCGGCCAGTTCCGAGACATAGTTCTACTGTAAAGCCCGCATTACCCGCCGGTACCGCGAACTCCGCAGCCCGGCACCGGTACTGCCACCGCGACCCCGGCGAGTCGATTCAGTGTTCGCCCACTTCACACGCCACACCGTCGCCGTCCTCGTCGAGCTGCCACGAATAGCCGGGCTGACCGCCCAGCAGTGGGGTGTCGGTCTCCCGGCGGGCGTGATCACAGCTGATGTAGTAGGGATTCCCGTCCTTCTCCGGTTCGCCTTCGGCGCGGTCGGTGGGCAGCGGATGGGAATCCTGGCTCCGGTTCGACGATTGCGGTGGATCGGCGACGGCCGGAGCGGCGGTGAGGAAGGTGAGCGCGCATCCGGCGATCAAGAGGCGGGTCGCTACTGTTCGAGCACTCATGACGAAAATCCTTGCGGCGAGGTGATACGACCATCCTCACGCGGACTCGCCGATTGCGAAAGACCCTTGTTTCGCCCGCACTCCCGTTCGTACCGCGGCGGCGGGCCGCGATACGAACGGGATATCCGGCGGCCGGGCGTTACCGGCGCACCGGCACGGCGCGGTCCGAAGCGCCGGATACCCCGGCCACTCGGTCGATCACGGGGTACCCGACGGCGGATCGCATACCTTCCACCCGCCGTCGATCTCCTGCAGATCGAAGGTCCGGGTGGTCTTCGAATCCGCCTCGGTCTGCACACTCACCTGGGCCAGCGCGGTCCGGTCGGTGATCTGGACGGCGTCGACACTGGTCACGTCCGGGATACTGCCACCGGCGACGGCCTGCTGATGCACCGCCGCGAACTGATCCTCGGACAACCCCTGGTAGTACTCGTGCAACCCGCCGCAGGTCACATCGCGCAGGCCCGCCAGATCGCCGCTCTCCAGCGCACCGGTGTAATCACCGATCGCCGACCGGATCCGGGCCTGCGGCGAATCGTCACCGGACCCGACCCCGACCACGATCGCGATCAGAGCGATCACCACCACCGCCGCGGCACCGGCCACGATCAGCCATTTGCGGTTGTCCGTCGCGCCCGCCGGCGCGGGGGCCGGCTCCACCCGCTGCGGCTGCGCGATCTGCCCGGGGGCGCCGAACTGCGGCGACTGCGCGACCCGCTGTTCGGCCACGGTCGGTTTCACATCCGCCGGTGACGGCGCGCTACCGGCACGCGGCGCACCGGCCTGCACCCGGCCCGGACCACCGGCCGGGTGCGGAGCACCC
>JABFXT010000196.1 GCA_013361595.1 Nocardia sp.
AGAGCACTGAGCTGGTCCGGATCGGCGAACGGCGCCCACGCGGTGAGTACCGCGAGGGCGCCGATGGTCACGCACAGCGGATAGGCCAGCGGATGGCCTATCCGGGATCTCACTTCAGGAAACCGATTTTCGTGTAGTCCAGTGAGGCCAGCCCCGCGGCACCGTAGTTGGCGAGGTTGTCCCGGACACCGACATTGCCGGCCGACTGGACCAGCGGGATCGAATGGCCCTCGGCCCAGATCGCCTGGTCGACCTGGTTGGCCAGCTCGATGGCCTTCTGGGGGTCCAGTTCGGTGAGCGTCTTCTCGATGAGATCGTTCAGTTCCGGCGACCCGATGCGGCCGTAATTGCCCTGCAGGTTATCGGGGTAGTAGCCCCAGATCTGCGGGATGCTGCTCAACGGGAACGCGTCACCCATCCACACCCACTGGCCGACATCGAAGTTGCCGGGCTGGATATTGTCGGTGAAGAACCCGGCGCCGGGCTTGGTCTCGATCACGAGCTCGATCCCGACCTGCCGCAGGTTCTGCTGGATGATCTGCGCGACCTGCACCCAGGTCTTGTCGTTGTACATGACATCGCGGATCACCAGTTTGCGGCCGTCCTTCTCCCGGGTGTCCCCGTTCAGTGTCCAGCCCAGCGCGTCGAGCTCCTGTTTCGCGGCCTCGGGATCGAAGGCCAGGCTGTTGTCCTGGTAGCCCTTCTGGCCCTGGATGAAGATGTGGTTGTTCAACGGCTGGGGGTCGGCCACCAGGCCGTTCTGCATCGCTTTGGCGATACCGGCGCGATCGATCGCCTTGATGATGGCGACGCGCAGTTTCGGATCTTCCAGCAGGGAGCCCGGGGCGCCGTTGAAGGTCAGATGAGACCAGCTGTTACCGGGAGCGCGCCGGATCGCCACCCCGGGAGTGTTCCGGGCGGTCTGCATATCGTCGCGGGTCGCGAGTCCGATGGCGTCGATCTCGTTGTTGGCCAGTGCCGGGACCATGGCTTCGCTCGACAGCACGCTGAACGTGATGGTGTCGAGTTTGGGCGTGGCACCCCACCATTTCGGATTGCGGCCCAGCACGATCCGGCCCTGACCGCGGTCGGTCGACTGGATCACGAACGGCCCCGAGGTCTTGCCGGGGGCGTTGCGCCAGGCCTCGTTGAATGCCTCCGGCGTCGCCGTGACCTCCTTGGGCAGCAGCATGGAGTTTCCGGCGAACTGCCCGGCCCAGTCCGCGTAATGGCTTTTGAAGGTGATGACCGCCTGGCGGTCGTCGGAACCGCGTTCGACCTTCTCGATCCGGTCGAACCCGTTGGTGTTCCCGATCAGGAACTTCGGATCCTTCCCGCTCAGGGCGTTGGCCTGCGACGAGATGTCCTCCCAGGTGATGGGGGAGCCGTCGGACCATACGGCCTTGGGGTTGATCGTGTAGGTGACCTGCTGCGGTTCGGTGTTGGTGAGTTCGACCGAGGTGAAGAAGTCGGTGTTGACCGAGATGTTCCCGGCCGCGTCGGTGGCGAACGAGCGCGGCAACATCGGGCGCATGATGCCCGCGGCTTCGCCGTCGCTGTCGATCTGCATCGGGTTCCAGGTCTCCGGGAAGGAGGTGGCGGCCAGGCGTAGATTGCCGCCGTCGCGCAAGTCGCTCACATCGTGCGGGTTGATATCGTTGACCGTGCCGAGCTCGGCGACCGCGCCCTCGGGTGCCCCCGAGTCGTTCGCACCACAGCCGGCCGCGAGCAGCGCGACGGCGCACAGAGGCACCGCCAGCCGCGCCCCCAGTGATCGAATCCTCATGGCCGATACATCCTTCCTGCCGGTGGAACCCCGAACACGTCTGTCAACCCTCTACCACGGGTACGGGCACGGCATCGATCAGTGATCGTGTGTATTCGTGTCCCGGATCGCCGAAGATCTGTTCCGCCGGACCCGCTTCGACGATCTTGCCCCGGTACATCACCGCGATATCGTGGGCGAGATTTCGCACCACGGAAAGATCGTGGGAGACGAAGAGATAGGACAGTCCGCGTTCGGCCTGCAGGTCGCGCAGCAGATTCAGCACACCCGCCTGGATGGAGACATCCAGCGACGACACCGGTTCGTCGAGCACCAGCAGTTCCGGGTCCAGGGCCAGGGCCCGGGCGATACAGATGCGCTGTTTCTGGCCGCCGGAGAAATCACCCGGATAGCGGTCGGCGTGTTCCGGGCGCAATCCCACCTGCCGCAGCAGCTCCGGGACCCGCTGGGCGATCTCGGATTTCGGCCGATTCGCGATACGCATCGGCTGGGAGACGATATCGGACACCGGCAGTCGCGGGTCGAGTGAGGCCGTGGGGTCCTGGAAGACGATCTGGAGTTTGCGGCGCAGCTCGCGCCGCTGCGCCGCGTCGAGTGTGGCGGTATCGCGGCCCATGATCTCGATGGTTCCGGACTGTGGTTTCACCATGTCCATGATCTGGGTGAGCGTGGTCGATTTACCGGACCCGGATTCGCCGACCAGGGCCAGGGTGCGCCCGGCTCGGACCTCGAAACTGATCCCGTCCACCGCGCGTACCTCGCCCTTGCGGCGGCGCAGGATCACCCCGGAGGTGATGGTGAAGGTTTTGACCAGGTCGGTCACCTTCAGTACCGGCGGTGCGTCGGACACCGGCGCCGTCTCCGGCTCCCCGATCTCCTGCCGGTAGGCATCGAAGAGCTCGGCCGAACCGATCTCGGCGGTGCGCAGGCAGGCGGCATCGTGACCGGCAACCGTTTCGGCCAGCGGCGGTTCCGTGGACCGGCAGTCCTCGATCGCGACCGGGCAGCGTGGGGCGAACGAACAACCCGGCGGCAGTGCGTGCATCGCCGGGGGAGCGCCGACGATCGGGATGAGCGGGGCCCGGGCCGGCCCGTCCATCCGGGGGATCGAACCCAGCAGGCCGACGGTGTAGGGCATCCGCGGGCTCCGGAAAACCTGTGCGGTACTCGCTGTTTCCACGATCTTGCCCGCGTACATGACCGCGACGCGGTCGGCGAGGGTGGCCGCGATACCCATATCGTGGGTGATCATCACGACGCCCGCGCCGGTGATATCGCGTGCCTTGCGCAGCAGATCGAGGATCTGCTTCTGCACCGTGACGTCGAGGGCGGTGGTGGGCTCGTCGCAGATGATGAGCGCCGGATCGTTGGCGATGGCCATGGCGATGACCACGCGCTGGCGCATTCCACCGGAGAATTCGTGTGGAAATGCCTTGGCGCGCAGTTCCGGATCGGGAATCCCCACCAGGTCCAGCAGTTCGACCGCGCGTTTCGCCGCCTCGGTCTTGGTCAGATTCCCGTGTGCGAGCAGCGCTTCGGCGACCTGCTCGCCCACCCGGTACACCGGAGTGAGCGCCGAGAGCGGATCTTGGAACACCATGCTCACCGCGCTACCGCGCAGTTTCGACAGTTCCTTGTCGCCGAGCCCCAGCAGTTCACGGCCGCGCAGCCGGATGGATCCGGTGACCCGCGCCTGTTCCGGTAGCAGACCCATCACCGCCAGCGAGGAAACCGACTTCCCGGAACCGGATTCGCCGACGATCGCCAGCACCTCGCCGTCGGCGACGGTGTAGTTCACCCCGCGGACCGCGTCGACGCGGCCCTCTTCGCTGGGGAAGGAGACCCGCAGGTCCGACACCTCCAGCAGGGGCGCGCGGCCCTGGCCGGGAGTGGTTTCGCCGGGTTCGGCCCGGTCCGCTGCCGCTGGCACGGTGGTGGTCTCTCCGGTCATGTGAGCGCTTCCTCCGCCTGCCGGGTCTGCTCGGCCCGGGCGGCCTTGCGAGCCCGGCGCGACGGCCGGGACCGGGCGCGTTTCGCACCCGGATCGAACGCGTCGCGCAGCCCGTCGCCGACCAGGTTCGCGCAGAGCACGGTGATGATCAGCAGACCGCCCGCGAAGAGGAACAGCCACGGATAGGTCATGGCGGAACTGGTCCCGCCGGCGATCAGCGATCCCAGCGAGACATCCGGCGGCTGCACCCCGAAACCGAGGAAGCTGAGCCCGGTTTCGGCCATGATCGAGGCGCCGACGGTGAGCGTGGTGTCGATGATCAGGATCGACGCGATATTCGGCACGATATGGGTGAGGATGATCGTATGGGTCGGGGCCCCCATGTAGCGCGCGGCCCGGACGAATTCGCGTTCGCGCAGGCTCATGGTCAGCCCGCGGACGATCCGCGCGCTGATCATCCAGCCGAACACGCTGAGCAGGATGATCAGCAGCACGATCGAACCGCTGCCCTTGGTGCGCGGCGCGAACAGGGCCACGATGATGAAACTCGGGACCACCAGCAGCAGAACGACCACCCACATGATGGTCCGGTCGGTCCAGCCGC
>JABFXT010000091.1 GCA_013361595.1 Nocardia sp.
ACTACCTGTTCGGCTACGACGCGACCACCGATGTGATCGCCGACTGGATGTACGAGAAGCTCGCCGAGAGTTACGTCTTCGACGAGACGAACCGCAAGTTCATGGAGCAGTCCAACCCGTGGGCGCTGCACGGTATCGCCGAACGTCTGCTCGAGGCGGCGGAACGCCGGCTGTGGGCGAGCCCGGAACAGGAAACCCTGGACCGGTTGCGCCAGGTGTATCTGGAGACCGAAGGCGAACTGGAGTAGCCGGCCGGGCAGTGGTCAGAGGGTCCAGCTGCTCTGGATGAAGTAGTCACTGGTGGCGAAGAGGATCTGCCGCGGTGCCTGCTGATCGCCGATACCGAAAGCGATCAGCCCGTGGCGCGGCTGCCCCGGCTCCAGGAACCCGGACGGGTACGCGCCGGGGATATCGGTCAGCGGGTAGACCGTGGCACCGTCGGCGGTGATCATGCGCAGGTCGAGCGTAGGCAGGAAGTAGGGGTTGCCCGCGGTCTGTGCGGCGGTGACTTCGTAGGCCAGTACCCGCTGACCGTCGGCGCGCGGCTCGATCTCGATATCGGCGGGCCGGACGGTGACCGCCATATCGCCCCCGGTGCGTACCGGGAAGGTGGTGCCCAGCGGCCCGGCGGGAACCGGATCCGCCGCATCCGCCGCCGGCGGTCCGGGTATCGACGGCACCGGTTCGGCGACGGCGGCGGTGGCCGAGAACAAGGGGAGGAGAACGGCAGCGGCGGCCAGGACGGTCTTTTTCACGGTGGTTCCTTCGGAGTCGTTCGGCCCGCGGGCGCGATGGTGGTACCGGCGCGCCGTCGGCCGGGCGATGCGAGAGGCGTCGCGGGAACGCCGTATCCGGACGGGCCGCGCGCCGGTACCGGGGTACTCGGGCGGCGACCCTCCGCGAGCCTAGAAGGCGACCGGCGGCCGTCGCATCCCGGGAACCGGTTCTTGCCGAATATGTGATTCTCGATCTTGCCGAGACCGTACCGTGACCCGGTGACCGGGGATCACGAGCCGCTGTCCGCCGCATCGGCCGTGGTGAACAGGTCGCGGGCCGCGTCGACTGCCCGCGAGAGCGCCGCCGGGTCGTCGGTCAGCCCGCCGACGATCTCGTCGATATCGCGCAATCCGGCCCGGTCGAGCAGCCGTTTCTCATTGGTGACCCATTCGCCGCGGCCGGCCGCGATCGCGTGCGCCGTCTGCATCGCCGCGGTGGCCAGCGCTCCGGCGGTCTCGGTGAGCCGGCCGCGCGGGGCGTAGGCGGTGCGGGCGTAGCGCAGGGTCAGCGCCGCCTGTCTGCGCCAGATCGGTGGCGCGGCCGCCCGCATGGCCGCCGGGAATCCGGGTCGCGGCAGGCTGCCCCGCAGCACGCGGGCACCGGCGAGTTCGCCCACCACCAGATAGCTCGGAATTCCGGCCAGGTGGAATGCCAGCGGTTCCCATCGGAACCTGCCCAGTTCCGCTTCGGCGTATTCGTGTTCGACCACGGTCAGATCCCGGTAGTGCACATCCACCGGCCGGCCGTCGATCGTCAGCCAGGCGCAACCGTTGAACACCCCGCCCCACGCACCTAGTTCGGACACCTCGCCCGCCCAGCCGACCGCGCGCAGGTCGGCGGGGTCGAATCGGTCGCGGTAGTAGAGCGCGAAATCCCAATCGCTGTCGGGTCCGTGGGTGCCCGCCGCGCGGGACCCGCCCAGCGTGACGGCGCGGACGTTCGGGAGAGCGGCCAGGCGGTCGGCGACGCCGGCCACGAATTCGTTGTCGGAGAGCACTTTTCCTTCCGGTATCGGATGGGACGTCCCGGCGGTCGTCACAGCCGGCCGGTTTCGTCGGCGACGACCGTCGCCGGTCCGGTCGATCGCTGCGCGCGCAGCCGGGCCTCGAGCCCGTCCAGCAGGCACAGCAATCCGAAATCGAAGCCGATCGCATTGCCGACCGCGGAATCCTCGGGCATGAGGTCGTGATAGTCGGCGCGCATCTGCGAATAGTCCACACTCAGTTCGTCCAGGATCTGCATCACCTGGCCGCGGTCGACCGGGCCGCCGTACGCTTTTTCCATCGCGATCAACGGAATCACCTGGCCGAGTACGAAACTGGTGACAGTGCCGCTGGCCAGATAGACGTCCAGGCCCCGGAAGCCCGCGTCGCCGAACGCCCGGCGCAGTCGTTCGGTCAGCCGGAAGGCCTGGGGTCCGACGCTCGGCAGCCGGCCGATGAGTGCCGCCGACCACGGGTGGGCCAGCAGGGCGCCACGGAAGTTGTAGGCGAAAGTACTGAGCAATTCACGCAGGCCGTCGGCTCGCTCCAGCCCGGCATCGTCGACCGCCCCCCAGATCTCGTCCAGCGCGAGTTCGAGCAGTTCGTTCTTGTTCGCGACGTGCCAGTAGAGGCTGGTGGCACCCGCGCCGAGTTCGGCGCCGAGTTTGCGCATGCTGAGCGCGTCGAGGCCCTCTCTGTCGAGGATCGCGATCGCGGCTCGCACGATCTGCTCGCGGTCCAGGCCCGAGGTCCTGGGCCGGCGGGGGGTACGGGTCCACACGCTGCTGAACTGGTCGGCCACAGCTCGATCCTAGCCGCTCTCGCACAGTGTGCGATTTGGTCGTACAGTGTGCGAGTGAAATCGAACACTGTACGAGATCCACGCCGATGGCTCGTCCTCGCCGCACTCTGCCTGGCGCTGATGGTGCTGATGATCGACAGCACCGTGCTGAACATCGCCATTCCGTCCCTGATCCGGGAGCTGGACGCCACGGCGTCCGATATCCAGTGGATCCTCGATTCCTACGTGCTGGTCTTCGCCGGCCTGCTGCTCACCGCGGGCAGCCTGTCCGACCGCTTCGGCCGCCGGCTGATGCTGATCCTCGGCCTGGTCGTCCTGGGCGTGGGTTCGCTGGCCGCGGTACTGGCGACCGAACCGTGGCAGGTTGTCGCCGCCCGGGCCGTCATGGGTGCCGGCGGGGCGCTGCTGATGCCGTCGACCCTGTCGATCCTGATGACCACCTTCGACGAGGACGAGCGCCGGATGGCCCTGGCCGCCTGGTCCACCGTCTCGATCCTCGGTATCGTCGCGGGCCCCACCCTCGGTGGTCTGCTACTGGAGCACTACTGGTGGGGTGCGGTGTTCCTGCTCAACATCCCGGTGGCGATCCTGGCTATCGTCGCCGCACTCGTGCTGATGCCCGAGACCACCGGTGCGCAACGCCCGATCGACGGGGTGGGTGTGCTGCTGTCGGTCCTCGCGCTCACCGCCACCGTGTACCTGATCATCGAGCGGGAGTGGAATATCGCGGTGCTCGCCGTAGCCCTCGTATCCGCCGTCGGGTTCGTACTGTGGGAGTCGCGGCAGGAAAATCCGATGTTGCCGCTGGGACTGTTCGCGAACCGTGATTTCGCCGGTACCTGTGCCACCGTGCTGCTGATGGTGTTCGGAATGGGCGCGGTGATGCTGATGCTCACCCAGTACCTGCAGTTCGTGCTCGGCTACGGTCCGATGAAGGCCGGTCTCGCCCTGTTGCCCTACGCGCTGGCCGGGGCGGTGTTCAACGGGCTCGGCGCGACGCTGGGCAAGAACCTGGCGAACAAGACGCTGATCGTCGCGGGCCTGGCCGTGATGGCCGCGGCCTTCGCGATATTGGCCGCGGGCACGGGATACCTGTGGGTCCTGGTCAGCATGCTGGTCATGGGTATCGGTGGGGGTCTGGCCGGCCCGGCCGCCTACGCCGCGATCATCAACGCCATCCCGTTGCGGCACGCGGGCGTGGGCTCGGCTCTCAACGACACCCTGCAACAGGTGGGTATGGCGTTGAGTATCGCGATCCTGGGCAGTGTGCTGGCCGGGGTTTTCACCGCGCGGATGCCCGACGACGCGCCCGCGGCCGCTCGTGAATCCATCGGCGCGGCGTTCGAACTCGGGTACACCGATGCCGCGAAAGCGGCCTTCGGCGACGCGGTATCGGTGGGCGCGTGGGTGAGTGCCGGGTTCAGTGAGGCGGCCGCCCTGCTCGGTGCCGTCGTCCTGCGGGCCCGCCCGGCCCCCGTCGAATCCGGCGAGCCGGCCGCCGCGGAAACCCCGGTCCGCAATCCGTGACGTGGGACCACTCCCGGCCTACCGTGGAGCAATGAGCTGGGACCAGCTGGCACAGGCCAAATACGTTTCGCTGACCACCTACAAGAAGGACGGTACGCCCGTCGGGACCCCGGTCTGGGTGGCACCCGACGGCGACCTCCTCCTGGTGTGGACCAACCCGGACTCCTGGAAGGTGAAACGGATCCGCCGCAACCCCGACGTCACGCTCCCGGTCTCGGACAATCGCGGGCGTACCGAAGGTG
>JABFXT010000355.1 GCA_013361595.1 Nocardia sp.
TGCTGCACGCGCTGACGACCGGATCGGGGCTGGACAGCGCGACACTCGTCGCGCCGATCGCCGCCCTCACCGGTATCGCCTCCGGCGACGCCGACTGACCCGCGAACAGATCTCAGCCGGCCGCCACGGCCTCGGGGCGCAGGTCGAGACGCCGGAGCAGCTGGGCGTTGAGCGCGACGACCACAGTCGATACCGACATCAGGATCGCCCCGACCTCCATCGGCAGCGTGATATGCCAGGGTGCCAGCACACCGGCGGCCAGCGGAACGGCCACGATGTTGTATCCGGCCGCCCAGATCAGGTTCTGGATCATCTTCCGGTAGGTCGCGCGGGACAGCTCGATCACCGAGAGCACCGCCCGGGGATCGTCACCGGCCAGGACCACACCCGCGGACGCGATGGCCACATCGGTACCCGCGCCGATCGCGATACCCACATCGGCCCGGGCCAGCGCCGGAGCGTCGTTCACACCGTCGCCGACCATCGCGACGGTACGGCCCGCCGCCTGCAGTTGCCGCACCTTCTCGCCCTTGTCCGCGGGCAGCACCCCGGCGAACACCTCGTCGATACCGAGTTCGCCGGCGACCGACCGGGCGACGGCCTCGGCATCGCCGGTGATCATCGCGACATGGATGCCGCGGGCGTGCAGCGCGGCCACCGCCTGCGCCGATTCCGGCCGCACCGCATCGGCCGCGGCCAGCGCGCCGATCACCACACCGTCCCGGACCATGTGCAGCACGGTCGATCCCGCGGCCGACCAGTCACCGGTTCCGGCGAGGGGCACGAGCCCGTATTCGGCGAGCAGACCCGGCCCACCCACACCGACGGTCGCGCCGGCCACGGTCGCGGTGACGCCGATCCCGTTGCGAGCGGTGAAACCGGTGGCGGCCGGAACGTCCAGGTCCCGATCCGCGGCAGCGGCGACCACGGCGCGGCCGAGCGGATGTTCGCTGTCACCTTCGACGGCGGCGGCCAGCGCCAGAACCGCGTTCTCGTCGAATGCCGGTGTGCCGATGACCGCCACTACCGCGGGCGCGCCCTCGGTCAGCGTGCCGGTCTTGTCGAAGAGGACCGCGTCGACGGTACGCATCGCCTCGAGCGCGCGCCGATCGGTGATCAGGACACCGGCGCGCGCGGCGCGCTCGGTGGCGAGGGCGACCACGAGCGGGATCGCCAGCCCGAGGGCATGCGGGCAGGCGATGACCAGCACGGTGATGGTCCGGGTGACGGCCGACTCCGGCTGCCCCAGCAGCAACCAGGTGAGCGCGGTCAGCACGGCAGCACCGGAGGCGAACCAGAAGAGCCACCCCGCGGCCCGGTCGGCGAGCGCCTGGGCACGTGAGGAGGAGTTCTGCGCCTCCGTCACCAACCGCTGGATCCCGGCCAGGGCGGTATCGGCCCCGACCGCGGTGATCCGGACCCGCAGCGCGGAATCGGTACTGACCGTGCCCGCGACCACCCGGTCTCCCGGCTCCCGCCGGACCGCGCGGGATTCACCGGTGATCATGGACTCGTCCACGGCGGCCGTGCCGGATTCGACCGTGCCGTCCGCGGGAACTCGCCCACCGGGCCGGACGACCACCAGATCTCCCGGGACCAGGTCACCGGCGGGTACGACGACGGTACCGCTCTCGTCCACCCGTTCGGCTTCGTCGGGCAGCAGCGCCGCCAGCGATTCCAGGGCGCTGGACGCCTGCCCGAGCGATCGCATCTCGAGCCAGTGCCCGAGCAGCATGATCACGATGAGCAGCGCGAGTTCCCACCAGAAGTCGAGTTCGTGCGAGACCAGCCCGAGCACCGCGCCCCATGAGGCCAGGAAGGCCACGGTGATGGCGAGGGCGATGAGCAGCATCATGCCGGGGCGCCGGGTCCGGATCTCCGATACGGCACCGGTGAGGAACGGCTGCCCGCCCCAGAGATACATGACGGTGCCGAGCGCCGGCGACACCCATCCCAGGGCGGCGGGAACCGAATAACCGACCAGATCAGCGAACATCGCGTCGGCGGCCACGACAGGTACGGCCAGCAGCAGCATCCATCGGAACAATCGGCCGAACATCGACGCGTGGTCTCCGTGCCCGGCATGCCCACCGTGCCCGGCGTGCCGATCGCGCTCTGCGTGCTCACCGTGCCCGGCGTGCACAGCCTGTCCACCGTGTTCGCCGGGCGCGGCGTGCCTACCCACGGGGTCCTCGGTGTGCCCGCTCACGGGCGCGGAGCCGGCGAACTCTGTTCCGGCGCGGCCGGAGGTCTCCGGCGCCCCGGGGACACCACCGTGCCGGGTGTATTCGGATCCACGTTCGCTCGCCATACCCGCACCATACCCCTCGGGGGTATCGCGCGGTAGGGGTGGCCGGACTCACGGGTGCGACGCACCGCGGACCCGGCCCCCCGCGAGGTCCGGCGCCTGTGGCTCCACAGGCGCCGGACCACCTGCTGTCAGCCGTTCAGCAAGGCTCGCATCCGATCGATCTCGGCCTGCTGAGCGTCGATGACCTGCCGCGCCAGCGCCTGGGCATCAGGGTTCACACCCTCGGCCAGTTCGGTTTCGGCCATCCGCACCGCGCCTTCGTGGTGGGCGATCATCATGGTGAGCCACATCCGGTCGAATTCCGGGCCCCGGGCCGCCTCGAGCTGCGACATCTGCTCGTCGGTCATCATTCCGGGCATGGACCCGTGGTCCATCCCGGAATGTCCGCCGGCTTCGGGCTCGGCGACACCCCAGGCCCGCAACCAGCCGGTCATGGTGGCGATCTCCGGGTCCTGCGCCTGCTGGATGCGCGCGGCCAGATCGATCACCTCCGGATTCCCGGTATGCGACGGGACCATCGCGGCCATCTCCACCGCCTGGCGGTGATGCGGAATCATCTCCTCGGCGAAACGGATATCGGCCTGGTTGTGGTCACCGGCCACCGAGGTGGTGGCCGTACCGCCGACAGCCGAAGTGGCGGTCGCATCGGCCGCCGGGGACGTATCACCGCTGTCGCTACAGCCGGTCACGACGACGGCGGCGGCCAGCATCGCGAGCGCGGTTCCGGTGACGGATTTGCTGTTCATGGTCTACTCCTGGAAGTTCGGGTGTGCTGCGTACGACGAAGCAGCGCCGCGACCCGGGATACGGGTCCGGCGGGCGTCGATCACAGCCGCAACACGCCCAGAACTGCCAGGCGCCGCGAGATCGCAACAGGCGGTGGCCGAGCCAGGGCTCCGGGCCGGAGCACTCCCGCGCACCGGGGTTCGGTGGCGAACAGGTACCGGCCGAGCGCCGCGAAGATCAGTACCGAGGCCAGTGCCGCGATCAGGATGGCGAGGCACAGGTGCAACAGATCGTGACCGGTGCCGTGACCGGTGCCGTGACCGGCCGGAGCATCGTCGCGCGATACCCCCGCGACAGGTCCCGTCCACCGCGCACAGCACGCCGCCGACTCGTCGTGCGACCGTTCCAGGTCGGGAACGGGTGCCGATACGAACGAAGACGAGGCGAACACCGGATGGTGCGTAGCACCGCCGGCCCGGGCGGGCAGGTGGTGCATCCCCGAAACGGCCACCGCCAGCACGACCGGCAACAACCAGCGCACCAGCGTGCCCGCGAGACCGGAGTACACCACCCGAATCTAACATCGAGCCGCCGGGCGAACCTCCACCGCTCACCGGTGCCGTGCGCACTACCAACGGTGGAGTGGACCGCGGGTCCTCGATCCCGCCCGGGCGGCCGATACGGAGAATCCGCCGGAATCAGCTCATGATGGCGTTCATGATCGTCCCGGCGCTGGTCGCCACCGCGCCGCCGGCCATGGCTCCCGCGATCTGCTTGGGAGCTGTCAGCGCACCACCGTTCCACTTCTCCCAGGCGAACTTGCCGCCGCCGAAGACGATCGAGGTGACACCGGACAACAGGACGAACCAGGTCAGGTACCTGGTCATCTGGATGATCTTGTCCGACAGCGGGGGCGCTTCCGGGCTGGGATTGCCCAGCTGGGCGAGTACGGCGTAGTGGTCGTGCAATGCCGGAAGGCCGTCGTGCAGTGCAGTGAGAATCGTGCTCATCTGGTCGTGCCCCTCTCGGATGCCGGTATATGCGGTGGCGACGAATGCCGATTCCGTAAAGCCGAACCCGACCGGTTATTGAAGCGCAAATCGGCGCACAATGGGAGCAGACTCACCGAATTCCTCTGGTCGGGCCGGTGGGACGCGGCGTGTCGCGAACGCGACACGCGCTCCGCGCGGTGTCCAGCACTCGATCAGCATCCATTCGGGCCCACCGACCGGCAGCCGTCCCGCAGGATCACCGATCCGTCACAACACGGCTTCGACACGCCCGCCGCGCGG
>JABFXT010000123.1 GCA_013361595.1 Nocardia sp.
CGGCCGGAACGGGTTCGGGCCGCCCCCGAGCATTCTCCGGCGCCCCGGCAGGTTCGGGAGCGATGAGGGCCGGGATCAGCCGCGCAGGGCGGAGGCGAAGATCGCGGGCAGGCGGGACCAGCGCGGATCCGCCGCGAAGGCGGCGAGCAATCGGCCCGTGCGCGCCGCCGTCCGGTTGGTGACGAACCACGGCGGTTTGGGGGTCAGCGCCCATTCCCGGTTCAGTACCGAGCGTGGCGCCGGGCGGAACGGGCCGCGGACGACCGTACGTTCGATCCCGTCGATCAGCCAGGCATTGTGCACCACGCCGATCCCGCTGCTCACATCGTCGAGCGTATGCCCGGGGTAGGCGCCCCAGCTCGCGGTCGGCGTCAGGTAGCCGACCGCGGTCCACGCGTTCACCGCGACAGTGCCGTAGCGCAGTCGCTCGATCATGCTGTCGAAATGGTCGCCGAGAGCCGCGACGGTGCCGGGATGGGCGACGATGTTCACGCCGAGGGTGCCGGTGAACTTCTCGTTGGCCGTATCCACCGCGGTGCGGGCGAAATCCGGTCCGGTGCCGGGGATTTCGACGACACCCAGCACGGGTGCGAAGTACTCGGCGGACAGCAGCGCTTCATCCGATTCCGGGTCGAGACCGGTCACCAGCAGCCGGCCCCCGCCGGGACCGAGCTGCCGGGCGTCCGGGTAGGAGGCGCGGGCACCGGCGACCCGCCCGTCGCTGCCGGGATAGTAGGCCGGGCGGGCGGGTGCGCGTTCGACGGCGGCCGTGAGCGCGGTCAGGAACGCGTCCTTCTGCGGCCAGTCCGCCGAGACGATCACCGCCTGCGTTGCCACGCAGTTGTAGCCCCCGTTGTGCAGCCGCTGGGTCGCGATGTGCTCGGCCTGGAATTCCAGATCGGCCGTACTCCATTCGCCGGGGAGCACGATCGTCGGCGAGACACCGCCGAGTTCGCTGGTGATCGGTTTGTCCAGGAGCGGTGTCCCGGCGGCCTTGCGTTCCGCGGCTTCCGGGCCGGTGCCCCAGACGATGGCATCGTGGGTCACCGCGCTGCCGGTCATATGGACGTGGGCCACCCGTTCGTGCGCGATCAGGCGGCCGCCGATCTCGGCGCCGCCGGTGAGTATCCGCACCGCGCCCAGTTCGATCAGCGGCGCGAAGATCTTCTCGAACACCGGGAGCAGCGGATCGGTGATCGGGTTGAGTTTGAGCGCTACCACCCGGTTGTGCGCGATGAGCTCGTAGATCGTGTCCAGCGGTGCGATCGAGGTGATGTTCCCGGCGCCGAGGACCGCGCCGATCCCGTGCGTGTGGGTCGGGTCGAGCTGGGCGAGTCCGGCGTTCGCGCGCGCGGCTTCCGAGCCGACGCCTCGCTGTAACCACACCTCGGCACGGAAGCCGCTGAGCAGCAGTTCGTCGTAGAGATCAGTGGGCAGGGCCTGGACGGTGACCCGGCCGCTGGCTGTGCCGAACTTCGCGTTCGCGAGCGGGCTGGCGCCGCGTTCCAGCGATTCGAGGGTCCGGGATACCGCGGTGAGACTGGTGGCGAATACGTAGGGTCCGGACAGCCATTCCTCGCCGACGAGCGGGGACGCGGGATCCAGCCCCTTCACCCGGACGGCCGCGTCGACCCAGTCCTGTGCGTACCGCCCGGTCAGCGCGCGCATCCGCGCGAGGACGGCTCGTCTGCCGGACAGCGGTAGCCCGGACCATCGCCGTTCACCTTCGGCGAGATCGGCGAGGGCGATGTCGATGACGCTATCGGCCGCGGCGGCCTGTTCTGTCTGCACGTGTAACTCCGTTGCTGGAAATCGCGCGATGATCCGGACATAGTCAGTCTGACTGTGCCCATGCCCGAAAGAAATGTGTCACCGTCGCGCAAATCCCCGGTCTCGTTTGTGCACGGGCACAATTTTGCCGTGGCGTGGGTCACCAGCGGGCTACTAGACTGCCCGGTATGAGTACGCCCGCGCCCGCTGTCGCACCGCTGGCCGCCGCGCTCGCCGATTCCGTCGAGGCGATGACCGATGTTTTGGTGGATCGGATCGCCGCGGCCGATATCTCCTATTCGGAACCCGGGCTGCTGACCCACGATCAGCTGCATCGCACCTGTCTGGAGAACCTCACCACGGTGATCGGGGCGCTCGCGGGCGCGGGTCCGCTGCGGTTGCAGCCGGCCCGCGACGCCGGGCGGCTCAAGGCCGAGCAGGGGATACCGGTCGCGAGCCTGCTGCACGCCTATCGGCTGGGTGGCCGGCTCATCTGGGAGGAGCTGACGAAATGGTCGGCCGGGCCGGGCGACGCCCGGCTGCACGATCTGGCGACGCGACTGTGGGAACTCGTCGACCTGTACTCCGACGCGGCCGTCGAGGCCTATCGGGAAACCGAGATACTGCTGGCGCATTCCGATGCGCAGGTGCAGAGCCGGCTCGTGCGCACGCTGTTCGACGATCATTCCGGTAATCCGGCCCGGGTGCTCGAGGTGCTGCGCACGCTCGGCTTTCCCGAGCGCGGGGCATTCGCGGTGGCCGCCATCGATACCGAACCCACCGCGCCGCTGCCGGCGAAACTCATCGCGGCGCTCCGGGACGCCGGGGTCCGCTCGGTGTGGGACGCCCAGATCGACGCGTATCTCGGGCTGCTGTCGGCGGCGTCGGAGGCGGGGATCGAGCGGGCCGCGGCCACTCTTTCGACATTCGTCGGGGATCGGATAGGTCTCAGCGCCGTCGTCACCACACCGCTGTCCATTACCGCGGCGGTGACCGAGGCCCGGCTCGCGTCCCGGTCGGTGCGGCCGGGATCGCCCGCCGTCGTCCGGTTCGGTGACGAGCCGGCCGCTCATCTGCTCATCGCTGTGCCCGAGGCCGGACGCCGCGCCGCCGCGCAGATCCTGGGGCCGGTGCTGGATCTGCCCGCGGGCGAGCGCGATGATCTGATCGAAGTGCTCGAGGCGTGGTTCCGGTGCGGCGGATCGGCCGCGGCGGTCGCCGAAACAATTCACTGCCACCGCAATACGGTGCGCTATCGGCTGCGGAAGATCCGCGATCTCACCGGCCGCGATACCACCGATCCACGCCAGTCCGCGGAGTTGTTCCTCGCGCTGGAGGCGCTCACTCTGCTCGGTCCGGGCGAAGTCGGTGGGCGGTGGCCGGCCGGCCGGGTCGAACTCGTGTGAGTCCACAGCACGCCAGGCCCAGGGAAGCCGCCACCGACATCGATTGTGACGCCCCCCCGGTATCAGTTCATCGTGCAGCCGGAAAGCGGTTTACCGGCCAAGCGATCGAGCAGATAAGTGATCGCGTTGTCGGGACCGAAACCGTCGATCATCTCCGGACCGAAATGGCCCGGAATGGTGGTGCCGGGCAGCAGCGGCGGCAGTTCGTTGGTACGGAAGGTGACCGTCGCGCCCTTGGCGCACCACTGGTCGGCGAGTTCACGGGCCTGCCCGTACGGGACGGTGTCGTCGTTGCGGCCACTGGTGATCAACACCGGCGAAGCGGGAGTGAGCGTGCCCACCCGTAGGTCGGCCAAGGCCGGCGCGGCTTCCGGAATGGCCTGCAGATGCTCGCTGAGCGGCCGGCCGTCGTTGGTGAGCGAACTCGTCTTCAGGAACGGATAGTGGGTGATGACATCACCGATACAGGCATCGCCCAGTGCCGCGAGCGTATCGCGTCCGTGTTGGTTGGTCACCCGGTCGACCGCTTTCCCCAGCTCGGGATAGCGCGCGAGCAATCCGTTGATGGCGAAACCGATCGCGCCGCCGATGAGCGCACCGTCGATCCGCTCCAGGATGGCGGCCAGATCGGCCACCGGCCCGCCGGCCCAGGTGCCCTTCAGATTCAGTTCGGGTGCGTAGTCGGGCGCCATCTCCGCCGCGGCCGCGACCGCGCCGCCGCCCTGGGAGTAGCCCCAGAACACCAGCGGGGTATCGGGTCCGGCGCCGGTCAGGTTGTTGGCGGCCCGGGCGCCGTCGAGGACGGCGTGCGCCTCTTCGATCCGGTTGGCGTAGGTGTGGATACCCGGGGTGCCCAATCCGACGTAGTCGGTCACCAGGACCCGCGCGCCGAGGCGGCTCCATACCGCGGACGAGGGCAACTCCTGGTTCGCCGACAGCGACGGCGAGGGATCGGTGGTGATCGTGATCCCGGTCGAGAACGCCTTCGACATGGCGCATCGATCGCCCTGGCCCGAGGTGCCGGGGCCGATCACCACCGTGGGACGGGGCCCCGCGCCGAGCCACGGGCCCGCGGCGTCGATGAAGGTTCCGGTGACCGCGACCGGGGACCCGTCCTGCAGCCGGGTCGTGTACATGATGTGGTCGGCCTTAC
>JABFXT010000676.1 GCA_013361595.1 Nocardia sp.
GGTCCCGGCGGGATCCGCAGTGCGGCGGCCAGCCGTTCGGGGGACAGCCGGCGCAGGAGCGCCGTGGCGATCGGCGTGCGCAGGAATCGGGGCCCGCGCGGTTGCAGGAAGGCCGGGGCCACCAGCACCACACCCGCGATCCGGTCCGGGTGTGCTGTCGCGTAACGGAGTACCGGTACGCAGCCGAGGGAATGTCCCACCAGGATCGGCCGGCCGGTGACCGGGGCCATGAGGTCGTCGAGCCACCGGTCCGGATCGCCGGTCGCGGGTGCGGATCGCCCCAGACCGGGCAGATCCGCGGCGAGGGTCGGCGTATCGACCAGGGCGCGGACCTCGCGCCAGGCTTCGCTGTCGGTGGGAAGGCCGTGCAGCAGTACGAAATCCGGGCGCTGCCGTTCACCGGAGACCCAGAGGCCGTGGTCGAAGCCCGCCGCCGGATCGGCCTGCGCGGTACCGAATCGGCTGCTCACCAGGTGATCCGCCCAGGCGCGCAGCACGGCCTCGGCCGGCGGGGCGGTGAGTCCCGCCCGTTCGGCCACCGCGTCGGCCGCGGCGGTGTCGTAGCGATCCCCGGCGACGAAGGCCAGCCGCTCCCGATCCACGCCGGTCAGCATGCGGGGCAGCCGTGCCACCAGGGATATCGGAATGGAGAATCGTGGGGCGCGGACGTGCATATGCTCGGCCAGCAGCCGGATCATCGCCGGTAGCGGTGGGCTCGCCGGATCGAGCACGGTATAGGATCTACCGGCTGTATCCGGATCTTCCGGCAGCAGGGTGAGGAATTCGGTGAAGTAGCCGAGATCCACGATCGGCAGCAGGGTTTCGGCATCACCGGGCAGCGCCGGCAGCGCGCCGTTCCAGAGGTCGCGGACCAGTTCGGCCATGCCGATGTACTGACCCGGGCCGAGAACGCTGCTCGGATTGGCGATGGTGAGTGGGACCCCGGCGGCTGCCGCCTGTTCCCGGAGTACGGCATCCGCTTCGAATTTCGAGGCGCCGTACGCGCCGACCGCGTAGTCGTGTTCGGCGGAATCGGGCACGGTCACCCGGTAGCCGGTGATGTGGACCAGCCGGCGCAGGTGCGGGCGGTTCGCGGACCAGCGCATAACGCGCACGGCGCCGTCGATGTTCACCGCCCGGGCGACCGCGGGGTCGAGACCGAAGGAGAACCGGGCGGCGCAGTTGTACACATCGCGCACCCCGTCCAGGTGCGCCGCACCCAGTGCGCCGAGTTCGGGATCGGTGATATCGCAGTCGAATACGGTCAGCCGGCTCCGGTCGAGATCCCGGTCGGCCAACCAGGAGCGGAACCGGGGTGCGGAGCCGGGGCGGACCGCGGCGGCGACGGTTCGGCCCTGTGCCAGCAGTCGGGCGACGAGTGCCCGGCCGATGAATCCGGCCGCGCCGAAGACGACTGTGTCGGGAGGGTTCATAGCTGTTCCTAACTGGACTGGTCTACATATTTTGATGCCCGATGAAAGCCCGGGCGAGGATGGGCGGGATCAGAGCAGGGTGCGGGCGACGCGGGCCGCGCGATCGAGCGGGTCGCGGCTGCGATGGGTGCGAGCGAGCAATAGTGCGCCCTCGACGAGTGCGAGCAGGGTGACGGCGAGATCGTCGGCGTCCTGATATCCGGCGGCGCGCAGCACGATGCGCAACGCCTCGGTCCACCGGGTGTAGACCTGTGCGCACGCCTGCTGAACCGTCTCGTTGGTACCCGAGACCTCGAGCGCCACCGTGGCGACCGGGCAGCCGTTTTCCCAGTCGGAGGCTTCGAGCCGATCGGCGAGCAGGGCGATCAGCCCGGCTACGGCGGCGGCCGGATCGGTGAAATCGGCCTCGTCGAGCGCGGCGTCGATGAGACCGCGGGCCTGGGTGACGGCCGCGGCGACGAGTTCGTCCTTCCCGCCGGGGAAGTGGAAATACAGCGAACCCCGTGGGGTCTCGCTGTCGGTGAGGATCTGGTTGAGCCCGGTGCCGAAATAGCCGCGACGTTCGATCGATGATCGGGTCGCTTCGATCATCCGCTGCCGGGTCTCGGCTCCCTTGGTGCCCATGAGCTAAAAAGTAGACCGGTCATCATAAAAATGCAACCGGTCGTTTCGGCGGGCGCACCGGATCAGGAACGTGACCGGGCGGCCTTGTTCCGGTACATGGCGATATCGGCGGCCTGCATCGCCTCGTCTACGGCGGTCGGGGCCTCGTCGAGGTACACGGTGCCGATACTGGTGCCGATACTGATCGACTGCTGCCGGATGGCCATCGGTGCGCCGAGCGTGGCCAGCAGGTCCGCGTGCATGGCGGCGAGCCGGCCGGTATCGGAACAGCGTTCGATCATGGCGATGAACTCGTCGCCGCCCAGGCGTGCCGCCACACCGCCGGCCGCCGTCACGATCCCGTGCAGACGTACCCCCACCGTGCGCAGCACCTCGTCGCCCACCGAATGACCCCAGCGGTCGTTGATCTCCTTGAACCCGTCGAGATCGAGGTAGGCCACCCCGACCGGCGGTGTCGCCGCGGCGAGGCGGTCGAAGAAATACCCGCGATTGGGCAATCCGGTGAGTTCGTCGTGATTGGCGTCGTACCAGAGCCGGCGGGCCAGCTCCCGGCGTTCGGTGACATCGACGGCCACGCCGATCAGGAAGCGGATCCGGCCGAGATGATCCCGGACCGCCGACATCGACAGATCGATACCGGCGGTCGACGCGTCGGGACGCCGGTAGTCGATCTCGAGCCGGAATCGGTCGATTCTGCCCGCGAGCAGCTGGGTCATCCGGTCGTAGGCGGTGCCGACATTGTCCGGCCCCACCAGATCGATCACCGGGCGGCCGGACATCTCCCCGACATCGAGGCCGAGCATTTCCGCGAAGGTGGTGTTGGCCTCCAGTACCCGTCCCTCGGTATCGACGGTCCCGATTCCCACCGAGGCACCCGCGAATACCGCGGCGAACCGCGCCTCGGACAGTTCCCGCCGCCGCTCGGCCTCCTGGGCCGCGGCCAATGCCGCGGCCATCGTCGTCTCCTGCTCGGCCAGCGCGACCGTACGAAGCACAGCCGTATAACCCGTGGCGAACTCGGCGGCGACGAAGATCGCGCGCTCACGGATCGTGTCGTGGCCGGGTTCGGCCCGGCACAGCCGATCGGCCATGGGCCCGCAGATGAGCGCGACCGTACGACCCACCACCTGGGGATCGCGGTAATTGGCGCCGACCAGTGCCGCGGCGGCTTCCCGGGCGATACCGGGTTCTTCCCGGCCGCGGAGCGCATCCACGAGCCGCGCCGCCCATTCGGTCAGCAGCTGCTCGATCCGGTCCCGGGTCAGCGTCGGGGCGACGGTGCCGTCGAGCGCGTCCGCCCAGGCGACGGCGAGCTCCCGGACCGTCACGGCCGTACCCGCCACCGAATCGGGTGGCTCAGGCTTTGCACGCCACGCCGGCCAGGCCGAGAGAACGGCCCGGCGCTTCGTGCCGGTCCCGATCCGATACCGGACGCCACAGCGGTACTTCGACCACGCCGGGTTCCACCGGCCGCCAGCCGTCGAACATCTCGGTGATCGCGGCGCGAGAGCGGAAATGGATACCCACACCGTTGCCGACGGCCGACGACGCGCCGAGCCGGGCGGCGTCCTCGGGGCGCTGCGCCGAGGACAGATGGGAGAGGGCGAGATAACTGCCGGGCGCCACCGCCTCGCGCAGCGCGGCCACCTTGGCCGCGGGCCGCTGGTCGTCGGAGAGCAGGTGCAGGACCGCGAACATCAATATTCCGACGGGCCGGCCCAGATCGACGAGGCCGGTATCGCGGATCCGGGCCAGCAGATCCGCCGGATCGCGGAGATCCGCTTCGATCGCGCCGTAGTCCCGCTCACCGACCAGGATCGCGCGGGAATGCGCGACGGCGATGGGATCGATATCGATGTAGAGGACACGGGCCGGCGAACTGCGTTCCCGTACGATCTCGTGCACATTTCCGGCGGTGGGTATCCCCGACCCGATATCGATCAGCTGGGTCACCCCCTGGTCGAGGAGGAACCGGACCGCCCGGCGGAGAAAGGCCCGATTGCTCAGCGCCAGGCGCGGCAGATCGGGTACCAGCGAGCTGCCGCGCTGGGCGGCGCGCCGGTCGACCTCGAAATTATGTGAACCGCCGAGCAGCGCGTCGTACATCCGCGCCGGGCTCGGCTGCGCCATGTCCACACCCTCGGGCGCCCATGCCGGCCTGTCCATCTCGTCCCCTCTGCGCTCGATACCCGTCCGTGCCCGGCAACGGATGACCGGGCCGGGCGGCGGGCCACTTCGCGCGGCACCTCGGATCGCCC
>JABFXT010000766.1 GCA_013361595.1 Nocardia sp.
AAGCCGAATTCGAGCACGCCGTCGCCGAGCGACGGGCCGGTTTCGGCACTGCCGGGGAGGCCGAGCTCGCGGAGTCGGTGAACGCTTCGCGCGGACACGGCCTGTGACATCGCGGGGTCCCGTCCGCGCGGACGGGACCCCGCCCCGGCCCGGAACGGTTAGCGTTGAGGCGTGGACCTGCGTGAACTGATCGACCGCCTCCCCGCCGGCGCGGTACTCACCGACCCCGATGTCCTCGCCGGATACCGGCAGGACTGGGCCAAGGACCCGGCGGCGGGGACACCGCTGGCGGTGGTCCGCGCGAACACGACCGCGGATGTATCCGCCACGCTGCGCTGGGCCGACGAACACCGGGTCCCGGTGGTGCCCCGCGGCGCGGGTTCCGGACTCTCCGGCGGGGCGACGGCGGTGGACGGCGGGATCGTGCTGAGTACCGAGCGGATGCGCGAGATCAGCGTCGACCCGGTCACCCGGACCGCCGTTGTCGGCCCCGGGTTGCTCAATGCCGAGGTCAAACGAACGGTCGCCGAACACGGTCTGTGGTATCCACCGGATCCCTCGTCGTTCGAGATCTGCTCGATCGGCGGTAACGCCGCCACCAACGCCGGTGGACTGTGCTGCGTGAAATATGGCGTGACCACCGACTATGTACTCGGGATGGAAGTCGTGCTGGCCGACGGCACCGCGGTCCGGCTGGGTGGCCCCCGGCTGAAGGATTCGGCCGGGCTGGCGCTCACCAAGATGTTCGTCGGCAGCGAGGGCACCCTCGGCGTCATCACCGAACTCACCCTGCGCCTGCTCCCCGCTCAACCGGCGCAGAGCACCGTGGTCGCCTCGTTCGCGACACTCACCGCCGCCGTCGAGGCGATTCTCGCCGTCACCGGCGCATTGCGCCCGGCCATGCTCGAATTCATGGACTCCGTCGCCATCAACGCGGTGGAGGACGAACTACGGATGGGCCTGGATCGTGGCGCCGCCGCGCTGCTGGTCGCCCGGTCCGACGCACCCGGCGACCATGCTGCCCAGGAGGCCCGGGTCATACTGGAAGCCTGCCGGGCCGCCGGGGCCACCGAGGCATTCCACACCGCCGACGCGGACGAAGGCGAGGCGTTCACCGCGGCCCGCCGCTACGCGATCCCCGCGGTCGAACGTCTCGGTCCGCTCCTGCTCGAGGATGTGGGAGTACCGCTGCCCCACCTCGGCGATCTGGTCACCGGTATCGCCGAGATCGCCGAACGGAACAAGGTCACCGTCTCGGTGATCGCGCATGCCGGGGACGGCAACACCCATCCACTCATCGTGCACGATCCGGCCGATCCCGACGAGACCGAACGCGCGCACCGCGCGTTCGGCGAGATCATGGATCTGGCGATCGCGCTCGGTGGCACCATCACCGGCGAACACGGTGTGGGCCGTCTCAAGAAGGCCTGGCTGCCGGATCAGCTGGGACCCGAAGTGATGGACCTGAGCAGGCGGATCAAACATGCTCTGGACCCGCACGGCATCCTCAACCCGGGCGCCGTCCTCTGATACCGGAACAAACCACCCCCGGCCCGGGGTTCCATCGGAGGTGAGTACCGAACTGCGGCACAACACCGACGACACCCGCTTCGAGATCTACCTCGACGGAGACCTCGCGGGCTACGCCGACTACGCGGAGACCGAGTCGCCGAAGGTCCGCAATTTCCACCACACCATCACCTTCCCGGAGTTCCGGGGACGGGGTGTGGCCGCGCAGGTGGTGAAGTACGCACTCGACGAGACCCGCACCGCCGGCTTCGCGGTCGCGGCCACCTGCTGGTACGTCGACGACTACATCGGCGCGCATCCGGAATACGCCGACCTGGTCCACCGCTGAAACACGACAGTTCACCGAGCCCGGATCACCTGCCCGGGCCTGTGTAGCGGGCCCGGGCTGCGAAGCGGCCGGCTGCGGGAACGGTCGCGCTCAGCTCGCGGTCTCGTCCAGGATCCACTGTCCGTAGGCGGGGTTCACATCCGCTACCGGTACCGCGACGACCTGCGGAACCTCGTCGGGATGCTCGGAATTGGCCCGTTCGACGATCGCGGCGACGAGCGACGCGCGGGTGTGCAGTACGACAACCGCCTCGGACGCGTCTTCCACCGCCCCCTCCCACCGGTAGATGGACCGCACATCCGGAAAGATGTTCCCGCAGGCCGCCAGCCGATCCGTGACGAGCCGGTGGGTGAACTCCGCCAGCCATTCCTCGTCGGGTCCGCTCACGGTCACATCCACAAGATCGTTATCGCTCACGGCCTACATGATCCACGAGGTGAGCGAGATACACCGAGGCGGCCCGAGATCGCAACACCGTGATCGGAGGTTCCGCACGCGAACCGGTCCCAGGTTGTCGCGGCGCCTCGGCAAACGACCCACAAGCCGGCGTCGCCATGCCTTACGCACAGGCAGCGGCGGCGGGCACACTGGACTTCGAGAAGCGGGACAGGGCCCGTTCGACAGGTGCCCGGGCGAAGTGTCATGACCACCGGGACCATCGAGGCCTCCGTTCCGTTCCCCGTCGAGGTCGACCTCGGCCGGATCTGATCCGCCTTTGCCCGGGCCACCGGCCCGCGCCCTACGCACCGGACATAATTCGGTCTATTGTCCGCCCATCCGGCAACGCCGGCACACCGAACCACATCGCATGCCTCAACCAGCTGGTTCCGACTGCGCGTGTCTGCTCGAGCCCTGGATCCATATCGGGATGCTCGTCACCAAGCCCGCCGCCGGCCTGTACCGATGCCCGGAGACACTGCACTGCTTACACGGGACGACCGTGGTGGGCGGCCGGGTGGCCGAGCACTGGCGCAATGTGCCCGGCGAATGCCCCTGGGTCGGAATCAAAGTCGCCGAGAGCGCCGTCTGCGGGCGCGGTCACACGCCGTGGATCAGCGCACGTCAGCTGCGCAGTCCGGTCCACCGCGATCGTGCCGGTTCGATCACCGGTATCGGCTGCCCCGGGTTGTGTCCCGCGCGCAATGTCACCGTCGTGGACGGGCGTGTCGGCGAGCATCTGCGCGACAGCCGCACGATATGTCCGTGGTCCGGTACGCGGATCGTCTCCAGGGATTTCCCTCCGCCACTGCTCTTCCGGAAGTCCGGTTCCGGCGAACCCCGGGCCGAGGACGGGAAGATGCACTGAACATCACCCGGCCGTGGTCCCGGCGGCGAACTGCTCGGCGTACTCGGCGGCCGGCGGTATCTCGGTGATGACGTCGATCAGGACACCGCTGGGATCCGCGACGATGAAATGCCGCTGCCCGAAATCCTCGGAGCGGATATCGAGTTCGGCCCGCAGACCACCCCGGACGACCAGGCGCTCCCATTCGGCATCGACATCGTCGACCTCGAAATTCAGCAGCAGACCCTGGACGGGCCTGCGGTAGCCCTCGGGCACGGTCGGGTGCGTGGGATCGAGCAGGGCCAGTTCGTACTGCCGCTCGCCCTCCGCCCGCCGCAGGCTGACATACCAGCCGGCGGCGAAGACGATCTCGAATCCGAACCAGCGAGTGTAGAAATCACGCGCCTGCGCGATCCGGGTGGTGCCGATGACCGGGTAGAAGCTGCTGAGTGCCATGGATACCTCTTTCGCGCCAGATTTCACATACCAACGGTATGCGAACTACGCTAGGTCGCATACCGTCGGTATGTCAACGGAAGGTTCGCGATGACCGGGCGCGCCCAGCAGCGGGAACAGACCCGCCGCACTCTGCTGCACGAGAGCCGGCGACTCTTCGCCACCAAGGGTTATGCCGCCGTGGGCCTTTCGGAGATAGTCGCCGCGGCCGGGGTCACCAAGGGCGCGCTCTATCACAGCTTCGACAGCAAACTCGCGCTCTTCCGCGCCGTCCTAGCGGATGTCCAGAACGAGGTCGGCGCCCGGGTCGCCGCCGCCGCGGACGCCGAACCCGATCCGTGGACCCAGCTCGTCACCGGCTGCGAAACCTTCCTCACCACCTGCACCACCCCCGATATCCAGCGCATCATGCTGATCGACGGCCCCGCGGTCCTGGGCTGGCAGGAGTGGCGGGCCCTGGACGAAACCGCCTCCGCCCGCCATCTCGGGGAAGCCCTCACCACCCTGGTCGCCGACGGGGTCATCCCACCCCAGCCCATACCGCCGCTCACCCACCTGCTGTCCGGTGCCATGAACGAAGCCGCCCTCTGGCTCGCCACCGCCCCCGGCCCCGACGCCCTCCCGGACACGCTGGCCACGTTGCGCCGGATCCTCGAAACCGTCCGCACCGGGCGATAACCCGAGCCGCGGCCACCGCTGCCGCCACC
>JABFXT010000561.1 GCA_013361595.1 Nocardia sp.
GATGCGGTGTCGACCGCCGATTGGTTGCACGTCGATGTGATGGACGCACATTTCGTCCCGAATCTGACCTTGGGTCTACCCGTGGTGGAGAGCCTGCTGAAGGCTACCGATATTCCGCTGGACTGCCATCTGATGATCGAGAATCCGGGCCGGTGGGCGCCGCCGTATGCGGAGGCGGGCGCCTACAACGTGACCTTTCACGCCGAGGCGACCGAGGATCCGGTGGCCGTGGCTCGTGATATCCGGGCCGCCGGGGCCAAGGCGGGTTTGTCGGTGAAGCCGAATACCCCGATCGAGCCGTATCTGGAGATCCTGCGCGAATTCGACACCCTGCTGGTGATGAGCGTCGAACCCGGTTTCGGCGGGCAGTCGTTCATCCCGGCGGTGCTGGAGAAGGCCAGGATCGTTCGGCGTCTGGTCGATGCGGGGGAGTTGCGGTTGGTGGTGGAGATCGACGGCGGGATCAATGCCGACACCATCGAGCAGGCGGCGGCGGCGGGGATCGATTGTTTCGTGGCGGGTTCGGCGGTCTACAACACCGAGGATCCCGGCGCGACCGTGGAGAAGCTGCGCCGGCAGGCCGAATCCCACTGGCCGGCGCATCACGTCGCGCATTGACGTTCGGTGTTGCCGCCGGTGGTCGTGACCGGCGGTGGCCGGGTCAGTGGAGGCCGCGGGCGCTTTCCCGGGCGGCGTCGACCACTGCGTGCTGCGGTGGCCGGGTGCCCAGCGCGTCCGGACCGGCGACCCACAGGCGGTATCCGCTGGCTTCGTCGGCGGCCGAGGGCAACACGATCTGACTGCCGGTGCCGGCGACCGTGGTGTAGAGCCGGAAGAGTTCGGCGGCCGCGGTGGCGGTGAATTCGTCGTGCCGGGTGGGGCCGGTGAGGAAGGTCCAGCGCCGGGCGCGGGGGTGGGCGAACACCGGTCCGGCGATTCCGGCCGCTCGTAGCCGGGCCAGAACTTGTTCGCCGAGTTCTGTCGGCATGGTGACGGCGCCGGAGGTGGCGCCCACGTGCAGCAGGATGCGTTTCGAGGCCGGATCGACCACCGCGGGCAGTAGATCCTTTTCCCGGTACCGCCGGCAGTGTCGTTCCAGGGCGGTTTCGGTGAAAGTGGTCATAAGCGGTTCGGCTTCCTCGGGTGGTGGCGTGCCTGGCGGGGGCGTCGACGTCCGCGGGCGCGGAGGTCGGCCGGATCCGTGTGCGGGGGATCCGATGCCCGGACAACACTGTCGCTGGGCCGAGAGACGCTGGATCTCCGCGCCGGGGCCGGTCGTACCCGGCGGGCGGCTGTCAGGTGGGATCCAGTTGTCGTGATGAAGGCTTGTGGCGCACGGTGTTCCGCGGCGGTGGCCGTTCTCGTTCGAGTGGTGTGCCCGGCCGCTCCGCGGGGTGGTCGAGGCGGGTGAACCGGTCACCTCACAATATTGCGTCAGCCGTTGTGAGCGTGCAAATCGAGAAACATTTCGGGTTTCGATGCGGTCTCGTTCGGGCAAAGCGGCAGTGGATGAGTTCGGTCCGGACCGGATAGCGGCCCGTCGGAAGTGTTATCGGCGACCGTCAGGGAAATGTGACGGTTATCTCCGAACTGTAAAATTTCCGGTTTTCACCTGTCGGCTCGACCGCTTGCGGATCGAAGTGTCCGGTGGGTGGCCGACGTCATGGCCGGGCCCGGAGCCCGGCCACTAGTCTGGTCGTGGACGGCGAACTGGGAATACTCGATGGCACTCCCGCCGTTCCGTATGCGGAACACCGACGCGAAAACGGGAGAAGGCATGTTCACGGGCATCGTCGAGGAACTGGGCGAAATCGTCGCCCGCGAGCAACTGACCGACGCGGCGCGGCTGACGATCCGCGGGAAGCTGGTCACCTCCGATGCCGGGCACGGCGATTCGATCGCCGTCAACGGTGTCTGTCTCACCGTGGTCGACGTTCTCGACGAGGCGTTCACCGTCGATGTGATGGGGGAAACGCTGCGACGCTCGAGTATCGGTGGGCTCGCACCCGGTTCCCGGGTCAATCTGGAGCGCGCGGCCGCGGTGAACAGCCGTCTCGGTGGTCATATCGTGCAGGGGCATGTGGACGGTACCGGCACCATTCTGGCCCGGACACCGGCGGACAATTGGGAAGTGGTCCGGGTATCGCTTCCGGACGCGATCGCCAAGTACGTGGTGGAGAAGGGGTCCATCACCGTGAACGGCATCTCGCTGACCGTCTCCGGGCTCGGTCGGACCGACGCCCCGGCCGCCGACGGCACCCGGGACTGGTTCGAGGTCTCGCTGATCCCCACGACGCTGAGCCTCACCGATCTGGGCGCATCCACCCCCGGGACGGTCGTGAATCTCGAGGTCGATGTGATCGCCAAGTACGTCGAACGCCTCCAGCAGCGCGGCTGACGACTCCGGCCGCACCCGGGCCGGCCGAACAGACCCAGTAGTGTGATCTGGACCTATCGAGATGGAGCATTGCAGACGTGACCAGGTTCGACAGCATCGAGCGCGCGGTCGCCGATATCGCGGCCGGTAAACCGGTCGTCGTGGTCGACGACGAGGACCGGGAGAACGAGGGGGACCTCATCTTCGCCGCGGAGAAGGCCACCCCGGAACTCGTGGCGTTCATGATCCGCTACACCTCGGGCTACATCTGCGTACCGCTCACCGGTGACGACTGCGATCGGCTGGGCCTGCCCCCGATGTACGCGGTGAACCAGGACAAGCACGGCACCGCCTACACCGTGTCGGTCGATGCGAAAGAAGGCGTGACCACCGGTATCTCCGGTGCCGACCGGGCCACGACCATCCGTCTGCTGGCCGACGGCGACGCCAAACCGAACGATCTGACCCGGCCCGGCCATGTGGTGCCGCTGCGGGCCAAGGACGGCGGTGTGCTGCGCCGGCCCGGCCATACCGAGGCCGCCGTGGACCTGGCGCGGATGGCCGGTCTGCGGCCGGCCGGGGTGATCTGCGAAATCGTCAGCCAGAAGGAAGACGGGCATATGGCCCGTACCGACGAACTGCGGGTTTTCGCCGACGAGCACGAGCTGGCGCTGATCTCGATCGCCGAGATGATCGCCTGGCGGCGTAAGCACGAGAAGCATGTCGTGCGGGTCGCGCAGGCGCGTATCCCCACCGTGCACGGTGAGTTCACCGCCGTCGGTTACCAGAGCATCTACGACGATGTCGAACACGTGGCGCTGGTCAGCGGGGATGTCGGCGACGGCGAGGACGTCCTGGTCCGCGTGCATTCGGAATGCCTGACCGGTGATGTCTTCGGTTCGCTGCGCTGTGACTGCGGGCCGCAGCTGGATGCCGCGTTGGAGATGGTGGCCGCGGAGGGCCGCGGCGTGGTGCTGTACATGCGCGGGCACGAGGGCCGCGGTATCGGCCTGATGCACAAACTCCAGGCCTATCAGCTGCAGGATTCCGGCCACGACACCGTGGACGCCAATATCGAGCTCGGGTTGCCGGCCGATGCCCGCGATTACGGGACCGGCGCGCAGATCCTGGTGGATCTCGGTCTGCGGTCCATGCGGCTGCTGACCAACAACCCGGCCAAACGGGTCGGGCTCGACGGTTACGGGCTGCGCATCACCGAACGGGTGCCCATGCCGGTGCGGGCCAATGCCGAGAACCTGCGTTACCTGCGTACCAAACGGGACCGGATGGGTCACGATCTGGTGGGTCTCGACGACCTGGATCTCGGGGAGACAGCGCAGTGACGACAGCCGGACCGAAAGGCGGGAACCGATGAGCGGCACCGGGGTACCGAGCTTCGCGCTCGCGGACGCCAAGGATCTGCGGCTGGCGATCGTGGCTTCGCGCTGGCATACCGAGATCTGTGACACGCTGGTCGCCAATGCCGAACGTGTCGCCGCCGAGGCCGGGGTGCACCACACCACGGTGGCGCGGTGTGCCGGGGCCATGGAGCTGCCGGTCCTGGCGCAGGAACTCGCTCGCACCCACGACGCCGTGGTCGCGCTCGGCGTGGTGATCCGGGGCGACACCCCCCATTTCGACTATGTCTGCGATTCGGTGACCGCGGGTCTGACCCGCGTATCGCTGGACGAGAGCACCCCGGTCGCCAACGGTGTCCTCACCACCAACAACGAACATCAAGCCCTCGACCGGGCCGGACTGCCGGATTCGTCGGAGAACAAGGGCGAACAGGCGGCCGCGGCCGCATTGGACGCCGCCCTCACTCTCCGCGCGCTCCGCACGGCGGGCTGAGTCGTGCCCGTGGACCGGATCCGGCGCCGGAGCGAGACCCCCGGCGCGGAATCGCCCGCCGCTTGGGAGCTGGACGT
>JABFXT010000307.1 GCA_013361595.1 Nocardia sp.
CTGACCACCCATCTGGGGGTTGTTCTCGGACGGTCCGGGCAGACCACGAACTCGGACACCCGGCCGTAGCCCGGTACCACCACTCGGCGGATGTTCCGTACCGGTTCCGGTCGTCCGCCCGGGTCCGACCCGCACGACCGCCGACCCGAAAACACCGGAGCCCCTGCGGCTCCGGCGGCCTCAGTCCGTGCCGGGCACCGGCTGCTCCGCCGCCAGCAGCACATCGGTATCGAAGCAGGTGTGCGTACCGGTGTGACAGGCCGCGCCCTCTTGATCCACGACCAGCAGCACGGTGTCACCGTCACAGTCCAGCCGGACCTCGTGCACGTACTGCGTATGTCCGGAAGTCTCGCCTTTCACCCAGTACTGCTGCCGGGATCGCGAATAGTAGGTGGCCCGCCGGGTGGCCAGGGTGCGGGCCAGCGCCTCGTCGTCCATCCAGGCCATCATCAGGACATCGCCGGTCGATCTCTCCTGGGCGACGGCGGCCACCAGACCTGCCTCGTTGCGCTTGAGCCGGGACGCGATCGCCGGATCGAGGATCCGATCCATCACCGCACCACCAGATCCGCCGTGCGCATGGCGTCCTTGACCTGCGGAATGGTCAGATCCCCGAAGTGGAACACACTGGCGGCCAGCACGGCGTCGGCACCCGCCCGTACGGCCGGAGCGAAATGGTCCACCGCCCCGGCACCACCCGAGGCGATCACCGGAATCGAGACGGCGGCCCGCACCGCCTCGATCATCCGGAGATCGAACCCGGTTCTGGTGCCGTCGGCGTCCATCGAGTTGAGCAGGATCTCCCCCACTCCGAGTTCGGCGCCGCGGATCGCCCATTCGACCGCGTCGATTCCGGTGCCGCGGCGGCCGCCGTGGGTGGTGACCTCCCAGCCGGAGGGGGTCGGCGGCTCGCCGGCCGGCACGGTGCGGGCATCGACGGACAACACGATGCACTGGGAGCCGAACCGCTGTGACATCTCGTGCAGTACCTCGGGACGGGCGATGGCGGCGGTGTTGACCGAGACCTTGTCCGCGCCCGCCCGCAACAGCCGGTCCACATCGTCGACGGTGCGCACCCCGCCACCGACGGTGAGCGGGATGAAGATCTGTTCGGCGGTGCGGGTCACCACATCGAGCATGGTGCCGCGATCGCCGCTGGAGGCGGTGACATCGAGAAAGGTGAGCTCGTCGGCACCCTGGGCGTCGTAGGCCGCGGCGAGCTGCACCGGATCACCGGCATCGCGCAGATTCTGGAAGTTCACGCCCTTGACCACGCGCCCCGAATCGACATCCAGGCACGGAATCACCCGAGTAGCAAGCATTGGTTCTCCATCGAAGCGGGAAGATGCGGCCCGCGGAGGCCGCAGCGAAGGCGGAGGTACCGCATCACAGGTACTGTTCCCCGCCGCGCGGGACCGTATCCATCCGGTCGGAAACGGCGGTGTACCCGCTGCCCCGGGTCGCGGCGATCATATCGAGCAGTTCGGCGTGCACACCCGGCGCGGCCGCCAGTACCGAACCGGATTCGATGGTCCAGTCGATACCCTCCAGATCGGTCACGATCCCGCCCGCACAGCGCACCATGAGCGCGCCGGCGGCGTTGTCCCACGGGTGGTGGCCGAAGACGATGGCCCCGCCGAGGGTGCCCTCCGCGGTGAAGGCCAGATCGATTCCGGTGGACCCGTGCATCCGCACCCGCGACGACAGCGCGCTGAGTGTGCCGAGGACCCGGTGCCGGAACAGTCCGGGCACCCGGCCGGTGGATTCGATGTTGAAGGCGCCGAAACCGATCATCGCCTCGTCCAGCACGGCCGGTTCCAGCGGCGGCTGCGGTTTACCGTCGAGCAGCAGCGGACCACCCCGGACCGCGGCGTACCTGCGGTCCAGCGGCGGAAACCAGGCCAGGCCGATCACCGGTTCGCCGTCGCGGACCAGCGCCAGCAGCGTGCCGGTGAGCGGGTGCCCGTTCGAATAGTTGAAGGTGCCGTCGATGGGGTCCAGCACCCAGGCGGTGCCGCCGGTGAGCGCGGGGCCGCCGAATTCCTCACCGTGCACTTCGATACCGGTCCGGTCGAGGAGCCGGCCGGAGATGGTGCGTTCGAGTTCGAGATCCAGTTCGGTCGCGAAATCCCGGGACCCCTTGGCCACCGCGCTGGGTGCGCCCCGGCCCTCGAGGAACCGTTCGCTCACACCGTCGAGGATCTCGGCGGCGGTGGCCATCAGCGTGGCCAGCTCGGTCTCTGCCCCGGTCATCGCCTCAGGCCCCGATCGTCGCGGTTCAACGGACAGCAGCCAGGGCCTCGGGGAGGGTGAACCGGCCCGCGTAGAGGGCTTTGCCCACGATCGCGCCCTCCACCCCGTCGGGCACCAGTTCGGCGATCGCGGTGAGATCGGCCAGTGCGGAGACCCCGCCGGAGGCGATCACCGGCGCGTCGGTGGCCATACACACTTCGCGCAGCAGATCCAGGTTCGGCCCGGTGAGGGTGCCGTCCTTGGTGACATCGGTGACGACGTACCGGGAGCATCCGTCACGCTCCAGGCGTTCGAGCACCTCCCACAGGTCACCGCCGTCGCTGACCCAGCCGCGTCCGCGCAGCCGGTACTCCCCGTCGACCTTCTGTACATCCAGTCCGACCGCGACCCGCTCGCCGTACTCCGCGATGGCCCGGGCGCACCACTGCGGATCCTCCAGCGCGGCGGTACCGAGGTTGACCCGGGCGCAGCCCGTGGCCATGGCGGCCTTCAGCGATTCGTCGTCGCGGATACCGCCGGAGAGTTCGACGGCCACGTCCAGTTCACCGACGACGGCGGCGAGCAGTTCACGATTGGACCCGCGGCCGAACGCCGCGTCCAGATCGACCAGATGGACCCATTGCGCCCCCGACTCCTGCCAGGCGAGCGCCGCGTCGCGGGGCGAACCGTAACTGGTTTCACTGCCCGCCGCGCCCTGTACCAGGCGGACGGCCTCTCCATTGGCGACATCGACAGCGGGCAGCAGCACAAGACTCACTCGGAACAGCCTAGTAGGTGCGGCCGGTCGGGGCCCCTCCGCAGTCCGCCCCGGCCCGGGGCGGCCGCGGCGGCGCGCCCGGTTGCCCGTTGTTCGCCCGTGACGTGCGCTGCCCGCCGGTCCCGTTCACCCGACCGCCGCGCCCCGCCCCCTGGGCGCCCGTTAAGGTGACATCACCCACTGGGGCGGTCGAGGTGCCCGCTACACTCGTCCCGAACGCGTGAGTGGTCAAGGACGCGTCATGTCACGATTTCGAGAAGGTTCGGAGTAGGCGCCATCGATACCGGTCAGTTGATCGCGGATCACTACCGCCTGGTCGAGCAGATTGGTAGCGGCGGCACAGGCGTGGTCTGGCGTGCCGTCGACGAACGTCTGCAACGGTCGGTGGCGATCAAACAGATCCACATCAAACCCAGTCTGCCGCCCGCCGAGCGCGATGTGCTCCGCCAGCGCGCGACCCGGGAAGCCCGCAACGCGGCCCGGTTCCAGCACCCCAATGCCATTGTGGTCTTCGATATCACCGAACACGGCGGCGATCCGTGCCTGGTGATGGAGTACATGAAATCCCGCAGCCTGGCGCAGGTGCTCTCGGCGCAGGGCCCGCTGCCGCTCGCGCAGGTGGCCCGTATCGGCGAACAGGTGGCCTCGGCGCTCATCGCGGCGCATCAGGCCGGCATCGTGCACCGCGATGTGAAGCCGGGCAATGTCCTGCTCGACGATCACGGCACCGTCAAGATCACCGATTTCGGTATCTCCCGGGCCACCGGCGATGTCACACTCACCGAGACCGGCCTGATCTGCGGTACCGCCGCGTATCTGGCCCCGGAGGTGGCGCGCGGTTCCGATCCGACGCCCGCCGCAGACGTATTCGCCCTCGGCGCCACTCTTTTCCACGCTCTCGAAGGCGAACCGCCCTTCGGATCCGGTAATCCGCTCAAGGTGCTCTACGCGGCGGCCAACGGCCAGGTGAGCGAACCGCAGAACGCCGGGCCCGCTACCGATTTCGTACTGGACCTGCTGAGCTCCGATCCGCGGGACCGGCCGACTATGCGTGAGGCCCGGGAAGCGCTGGCCCGTTTCGCGGGCTACGACAGCGCGGCGTCCGAGCACGCCGGTTTCGTTCCGGCCCGCGAGGCCTTCGACCGCAACGGCCACGATCGCAACGGCCACGGCGGCGCCGCGGTCAGCACCATGGAATCCCCGGCGCCCGGCCGGTACGGCGGCCCGGGCGAGGTTGCTCCGCCCCGGCGCCGGACCGAACCGCGGTCGGCGGGCCGCAACGGCCAGGACGCCCGGCCGCCGCGCCGGCCGGCCAACCATCCGCCGACGAGCACCCAACCGGTCGCCCGCAGATCCGACGGCAACGGCGGGGTCAAACGAGCCGTGATAATCGGCGGTATCGCCGGGGTCGCGGTCGTCGGCGGAGTGCTGTTCTTCAATTCCTCCGATTCCGGGGACAGCGGGTCGGCGCAGGCGGATACCTCGACCAGCGCCACCGTCTCGAACTCCCCCGATACCCCCGCCGCGAACAGCCCGGCGCTCGGATCCACACCCAGTACCGGCTCGGTCGAATGGGTACAGGCCGGTCAGCTGATCGAACAGTTCTATCTCGACCCCACCGGTTCGTGGTCGCTGCTGACCCCGGCCGCGCAGCAGGCCTACGGCAGCCAGCAGGAGTTCCAGCAGTACTGGTCGACCCGGACCGTGCAGAACTTCAGTCGGATCGAGGCCTACAAGGGCAACAACCCCGACGGCTCGGTGGATATGCGGGTGAACAACCTCAGCTACGGCGGCCAGACCAGCAATCCGACGCTGCGGGTCATCAGCTCCGGCGGCACCCTGCTGATCGACAGCGATACCCACTGAGACCACCGGTCGGCTCCGGGAGACCGGAGCACGGCCGGGTTATGGTGTGCGGCATGGATATCCGGGGGATGTTCGCCGCCGAACGCGCCGAAATGACCGCCCTGCTGCAGGAGCTGACCGAGGCGGAATGGGATGCGCCCACGCTGTGCACCGGCTGGCGGGTCCGGGAACTGGTGGCGCACCTGCGCTACGACAGCATCCCGCTGACCGCGTACGCCCGGATCACCCTCGGTAACCGTTTCTCGATCGACGGTGTCAACAACGCCATGGCGGCGGTCGGGGCACAACGCGCACCGCGGCAGCTGCTGGACGAGTTCATCGCGGCACCGGGTTCGGTATCGCGCTGGTGGCCCCGCCTCGGCCTGGCCGATCTGTTCGTCCACCAGCAGGATATCCGCCGCCCGCTCGGCCGGACCAGGGAAATCCCGGCCGATCGGCTGCGCGCCGTCCTCGATCGGCCCGACCCGTTCGCCCGCCCCTGGCGGTATATGAAGGGGTTACAGTTCGCCGCGACAGATTTCGACTGGGTCAAGGGGTCCGGTCCTGCGGTACGGGGGCGGGGCGAGGCGCTAGCGTTGGCGATGGTAGGCCGTCCGGTGGTCCTCGACGAACTCGAGGGCGAGGGGGTGGCGGAACTGCGTCGCCGCTGCAGCTGAACACCAGAGTTCGCTCCACCGATGGGAGACGCGAACATGACCGAGTCCGCGCTGTCCGCGATGGGCAGGATGACCGGTGAATGGAAGACGACCACGACCCTGTACCCCGATCTCACCGGGCATACGGCGATCGAGTGGATGCCCGACGCGCGGTTTCTGACCGTCCGCTACACGGTCCCGGATCCCGGGGTCAGCTGGACGTGGCTCGTCGGCGCCGACGATCTGTACCAGGAGCGCCTCGTCATCCTGCACTACGACCAGTTCGGTGAACACCGTGTCTACCAGGGTTCCTTCGACGGACCGTTGTGGCGGGTGTGGCGCGATGCGCCCGGTCAGTCCCAGCGGTTCACCGGGAATCTGGATGAGACGGGGACCACATTCCGCGCCACCTGGGAGCGCTCGGACTCCGAACTGGATCCGCGCAGCTGGGAGCACTGGCTCGATTTCGTCTACACGCGGATCTCCTGATCACCGACCACGCGGATATTCGGTGGTAGCGGCCCGTTAGGCTTGAACCGCACCCTGTGCTGATGTACCCAGGCCGGAGACAAGGACCGAAACCACCATGACATCCCGTATCGAGCTCGCCCGCGTGGATCTGCGCGGTCGCACTCCCACGACCGCGCAACTGCGCACCGCGCTGCCGCGCGGTGGTGTCGATGTGGACTCGGTACTGCATCAGGTGCGACCCGTGGTGGAGGCCGTCCGCGACCGCGGCGCGGCCGCGGCGCTGGAGTTCGGCGCGACATTCGACGGGGTCACCCCAGACGCGGTACGCGTGCCGGCGCGGCGGCTCGCCGCGGCGCTGGACGAACTGGATCCGAAGGTCCGCGCCGCGCTCGAGGTCGCGATCGAGCGCACCCGCGCGGTCCACGCCGATCAGCGGCGCACCGACACCACCACCGAGGTGGTCCCGGGCGGGACGGTGACCGAGCGCTGGGTCCCGGTGGAGCGGGTCGGGCTGTACGTACCCGGCGGTAATGCGGTCTATCCGTCCAGTGTCGTGATGAACGTGGTCCCGGCCCAGGCCGCCGGGGTGGAATCGCTGGTGGTGGCCTCACCGCCGCAGCGGCAGTTCGGCGGGCTCCCACATCCCACCGTCCTGGCCGCCGCCCGGCTGCTCGGCGTCGACGAGGTGTGGGCGGTCGGCGGGGCCCAGGCGGTGGCGCTGCTGTCCTACGGCGGGACCGATACCGACGGCGCCGAACTCCTGCCGGTCGATCTGATCACCGGTCCGGGCAATATCTACGTGACCGCCGCCAAACGGCTCTGCCGCGGCCTGGTCGGGATCGACGCCGAGGCCGGTCCCACCGAGATCGCCGTGCTGGCCGATGCCACCGCCGATCCGGTGCACGTGGCCGCCGATCTCATCAGCCAGGCCGAACACGATGTGCTCGCCGCCAGTGTGCTGGTCACCGACAGCCCCGAGCTCGCCGATGCGGTGGACGCGGCGCTGACCGCGCAGCTGACGGTGGTGAAACACGCCGACCGGGTCACCACCGCGCTGACCGGGACGCAATCGGGCACCGTGCTGGTCGACGATATCGAGCAGGGCCTGCGGGTGGTCAACGCCTACGCCGCCGAACACCTCGAGATCCAGACCGTCGACGCCGCCGCCGTGGCCGCGCGGGTACGCAGCGCGGGCGCGATCTTCGTCGGCCCCTACGCCCCCGTCAGTCTCGGCGACTACTGCGCCGGCTCCAACCACGTCCTGCCCACGGCCGGCTGCGCCCGGCATTCGTCCGGGCTCAGCGTGCAGACCTTCCTGCGCGGGATCCACGTGGTGGAGTACAGCGAGACGGCCCTGAAAGATGTGGCCGGACATGTGGTCGCCCTGGCCGATGCCGAAGATCTGCCCGCTCACGGGCAGGCGGTCCGCGCGCGTTTCGAGGCACTGTCGTGAGCGATCCCGATTCCGAGGCGAGCACCGCGATCACCGTTCCCGGATCCGCCATCGGACTGGACGCGCTGCCGCTGCGGGAGAACCTGCGGGGTAAATCTCCGTACGGCGCACCGCAGCTCAGCGTCCCGGTCCAGCTCAACACCAACGAGAACCCCCATCCACCGAGCCGCGCGCTGGTCGACGATGTGGCCGAGGCCGTCCGGGCCGCGGCCGCCGACCTGCACCGCTACCCGGACCGCGACGCTGTCGCCCTGCGGACCGATCTCGCCGAATACCTCACCCGGCAGACCGGTTTCCCGGTCGATACGGCCAATGTGTGGGCGGCCAACGGCTCCAACGAGATCCTGCAGCAGTTGCTCCAGGCGTTCGGTGGGCCGGGCCGGCGGGCACTGGGTTTCGTACCCTCGTATTCGATGCATCCGATCATCTCCGAGGGCATCGACACCGAATGGGTGGAAGCGAAACGGGGCGCCGATTTCGCGATAGATATCGACGCCGCACTGGCCGCCATGGCCGAGCGCCGGCCGGACGTGGTGTTCGTGACCAGCCCGAACAATCCCACCGGGCACAGTATCGCGCCCACCGATCTGGCGCGGATCCTCGACGCGGCACCCGGAATCGTCATCGTCGACGAGGCCTACGCCGAGTTCTCCGCCGCGCCCAGCGCCATCGGTCTCATCGACCGCTACCCGGCGAAACTCGTCGTCAGCCGGACGATGAGCAAAGCATTCGCCTTCGCCGGCGGCCGCCTCGGATATCTCGTCGCCGCCCCCGCGGTCATCGACGCGTTACTGCTGGTGCGCCTGCCCTACCACCTCTCGGTGGTGACCCAGGCGGCGGCCCGGGCCGCGCTGCGGCATGCCGACGAAACCCTGGGCAGTGTCGCCGAACTGGCCGCCCAGCGCGACCGGGTGGCCCGGGCGCTGACCGGGATGGGATACGAAGTCGTCCCCAGCGACGCGAATTTCCTGCTGTTCGGCAAATTCGAGAACGCCGCGCGCGCCTGGCAGCACTATCTGGACGAGGGCGTACTGATCCGCGATGTCGGCATCGGCGGATACCTGCGCGCCACCATCGGATTGGCCGCCGAGAACGACGAATTCCTGCGGGTCAGCGCGAAACTGGCCGCCACCGAACCGACAGCGCAGCGCTGATCACCGAGACGGAAGAGAGTATGAACCGAACCGCGCGGGTGGAGCGCACCACCTCCGAATCCAGCATCGTGGTGGATCTGAACCTGGACGGCACCGGCCGAACCGATATCTCGACCGGCGTCCCGTTCTACGACCATATGCTCACCGCGCTCGGCGCCCACGCCAGCTTCGATCTGACGGTACGCGCCGACGGCGATATCGAGATCGAAGCGCATCACACGGTCGAGGACACCGCCATCGTGTTCGGACAGGCGCTCGGGCAGGCACTCGGCGACAAGAAAGGCATCCGCCGGTTCGGCGACGCCTATATTCCGATGGACGAGACGCTGGCGCATGCCGCGGTCGACGTCTCCGGACGGCCCTACTGTGTGCACACCGGCGAACCGGACCATCTACTGCACGCCGTGATACCCGGCGCGCCGGTCCGGGGTCGCAACGATCCCGGGGCCCCGTACTCGACGGTGCTCAATCGGCACGTCTTCGAATCGATCGCCCTCAACGCCCGGATCGCGCTGCACGTCCGGGTGCTCTACGGCCGCGACCAGCATCACGTGACGGAGGCGGAGTACAAGGCGGTGGCCCGCGCGCTGCGCGCCGCCGTGGAGCCCGATCCGCGCGTACAGGGTGTGCCGTCGACCAAGGGAGCGCTGTAATGCTGCGATACCTCCGCCTTCGCTCCGGCCTCGGCATCCCGACAGCGAGCCGCGGCGAGGAAGTTGCCGGGTACCTTCGCGAATCGCGGGTACGCCGGGGAGGGGAAGCGCTATGAGTTCGGTGGTTCTGCTGGACTACGGTTCGGGCAATCTGCATTCCGCCGAACGGGCGCTGGTCCGGGCCGGCGCGCGGGTCGAGGTGACCGCCGACCCCGAGGCCGCGCTCGCCGCCGACGGGCTGGTGGTCCCCGGTGTCGGTGCCTTCGCCGCCTGTATGGCCGGGCTGCGCGCGGTGCGCGGGGAGCGGATCATCGGGCAGCGGCTGGCGGGTGGGCGGCCGGTGCTCGGTATCTGCGTCGGTATGCAGATCCTGTTCGACCGCGGCGTGGAGTTCGGGGTGGAGACCGACGGCTGCGGTGAGTGGCCGGGCACCGTCGACAAACTGGAGGCGCCGGTGCTGCCGCATATGGGCTGGAACACCGTTTCCGCGCCTGCCGACAGCGTGCTGTTCGCCGGCATGGATCCGGCCACCCGGTTCTATTTCGTGCACACCTATGCCGCCCGCACCTGGGAACTGCCGCCCAGCGAACATCTCGCCGCACCCAGGCTGACCTGGTGCGAATACGGTACCGGCCGGTTCCTGGCCGCGGTGGAGAACGGTGCGCTCTCCGCGACCCAGTTCCACCCGGAGAAATCGGGCGACGCCGGTGCGCAACTGCTCTCCAACTGGGTGAAATCACTCTGACCCGGCGGATATCCACCGCACGTCGGTGGCCGGCGTGTTCGCGCCTGCTACTCGGGGGCCGGCCACCAGCAGCCCACGTTCCCGACCTCTCAGGCCGGTACGGCTAGGCGGCGCATTTGGCGTTCGGTGGGGGCGGGGGCGCGGCCACGACGCCCCGGGCAACATCGACCACATAGTCGCGGTTGCCGTCGAGCGGTTCGGTGCCCAGGGCGAGCCGCTCCACCACACAGCCCGCCTCGAAAAGCGCGGGGCCGATATTGTGGCGGCCGGGTTCGACCGCGCCGGTCAGGGTGCGGCCGCTGACGATGGAGTACAGCGTGCTGGGTTTACCCGCGAGCATGAGCGCGGCCCGCATCTGGGTGCTGGCCGTATACGGCACCACCTCGTCGGCCGTTCCGTGGATGAGGAAGGCATGGCGGATACCCATCCGGCCGGCCTGGAGCGCCGGGGAGCGGTCGGCGTAGGCGAGCGGGCAGACGACGGGAACGCAATTGCCCGCGTCGCGCTGGATCTGCGCCTGCAGGGCCGGATAGTCGGCGGCCGGACCCGACCAGTGGGTGAAGAGGTCCGACGGGCCGAAGGTATCCACCCAGTAGTCGAACAGTCCGGCGGGGCCGTAGGCGGCAGCCAGCCCGGAGGTCATCGCCCCCTGGCTCCAACCCCACAGGATGGTGCGCGCCACACCGGGATGTGTGCCCTTGTACCACTGTGTCGCGGCGACCAGATCCTGCCAACCGGCCCACAGGTTCCACTCACCGGTACGCCATTGGGCACTTCCGCGCATATCCATGGACACGACCGGTGTCCCGGTGCGGGCGGCGATCGCGGTGAGGTATTCGGCGTACTGGGCCGCCGAACCCTTGTGCCCGTGCGCGGCCACGATCAACGCGTTGCCGACCGCGCACCCGCGGGGTTCGTAGACCAGGCCGGTGGCCCGCTCACCGTCGACCGTCACCGAGACCGGCTCGGTCCCGACCGCGCACGCCTGGGTCGCGGCGGCGGGCGCCCCGGCCAGCAGCGTCGCCGTCAACGCCGGTAACAGCACCCCGGCCAGGAAGCTCACTGCGCGTCTGCTCATCCTTCGAATATTCCACGGCGCAGGCCACATTCGCAGGAACCGGGCCGGAGCGGCCCGGGGGTGTCGGATCCGGCGGCTAGCATCCGGGCCATGTATTCGATCAGTACCGCGCAGCGCCGCGCCCGGATCGGCGTCCGGCACCGGCTCGCCGATCCGCACCGCGGCACCGATCCGGGTGAGATCACGCGGTCGATGGTGGTACTGCATGCCACCGATCCGGCCACCGTGCACCTGTCGGTGGCGGCCCGCGGACGCGGCCTGGGTCCCGTGCAGGTGGAGCACGCGTTGTACGAGGACCGGTCGCTGGTGCGGATGCTGGCGATGCGGCGCACCATGTTCGTCGTGCCGGTCGATCTGGTACCCGTGCTGCACGCGTCCTGCGGTGCCGATCTCGCGGCCAAACAGCGCCGGACCTATGCGCGGTACCTGGAGCAGGCGGGAGTCGGGGAAGGCGATGCCGCCGGCTGGCTCGCCGAGGTCGCCGATCGGACGCATCGGGCGCTGCTGGCCCGCGGCAGCGCCACCGGGGCGCAATTGAGCAAGGACGTTCCCGAGCTCCGCACGCAGGTCGATACCGCGCCCGAGAAGTCGTATTCGCGGCCGTCCAACATCACCAGCTGGGTGCTGGTACTGCTCGGTACCGAGGGCCGGATCGTCCGGGCCCGGCCGAACGGCACCTGGTCGAGCAGCCAGTATTCGTGGGCACCGGTGGAATCCTGGCTGTCGGGACCTCTCGGCGATATCGGGGTCGACCGGGCCCGTACCGAACTCGTCCGAGCCTGGTTGCGCACCTTCGGCCCGGCGCCGATCGGTGATCTCAAATGGTGGACCGGATGGACGCTGGGACAGGTGCGCAAGGCACTCACCGGTATCGAAACCGTCGAGGTCGATCTCGACGGTGCCCCGGGTCTGCTCCTGGCCGACGATCTCGAGCCGGTCGCCGATCCGCCGCCGTGGGCCGCACTGCTACCCCCGCTCGATCCGACTCCGATGGGCTGGCAATCGCGGTCCTGGTACCTGGACGACGACCATCGGTCACGACTGTTCGACCGCAACGGCAATATCGGGCCGAGCATCTGGTACGACGGCCGGATCGTCGGCGGCTGGGCACAGCGCACGGACGGCGAGATCGTGACCCGGATCCTGGAGGACATCGGGACCGACGGCACCGCGCTGGTCGCGGCCGAGGCCGAACGCGCGGCCGGCTGGTTCGGTGCGGTGCGGCCGATTCCCCGGTTCCGCACGCCGCTCGAACGGGAACTCACCGCCTGACCGCGGGCCCGCAGGCCAAGTAGATTGTCCGATATGCGAATTCGTCCCTTCGAGGGAACCGACCGGGACGCGTTGCGCGAGCTGTTCGTACGCGCTGGGGCGGGGTCCCCCACCGAAAGCCTCTGGGGTCACCCCGAATCGGAGGCGGCCATCTATCTGGAACCGTATATGGACCACGAGCCGGAGTCGCTGCTGCTCGCCGAGGACGACGGCACGCTCGTCGGCTACCTCACCGGCTGCCTGGACAGCGCGGCCTTCCCGAGCGAGGACCGGCGGATAGCCGATGCCATCCGGCGCCACCGCCTGGTACTGCGCCGGCGCCCCGCCGCGTTCTTCGCGCGCAGCGCATTCGACGCGGCCACGGTGGCACTGCGTCGCGCGCCCTCGGCGGGCGAGATCAGCGATCCGCGCTGGCCCGCGCACCTGCACATCAATGTCGCGCCGGAAGCTCGCGGCACCGGCGCGGCCGACGGGTTGATGGACCGGTGGTTCGAGCGGCTGCGAGCACAGGGCATACCGGGCTGCCACCTGCAGACGCTGGTCGAGAACCCGCGTGCGGTCCGGTTCTTCGAGCGGATGGGGTTCACCCCGTACGGTCCGGCGCCGCTGGTACCCGGCCTGCGGTACGCGGGCGCCCGGGTCCATCAGCGAACGATGATCCGCGACTGCTGATCGCGCGTCGGGCGCGTTCGGCTGCCGGTCACCGGTGTAATGGGCCACCCGCGGAAGGCGGGTCGGCGCGGCCGCCGGTGGCGATACCGCGCCGGTCCGCGGGCCCACCCGGTGATCATCCGCCGGCGTGATCGTCCAGTATCCGGGTGAGCAGGGTGACCAGGGTGCGACGCTCGGCGCCGGACAGGGCGGCGAGCAATTCGTCCTGCGCCGAGTCCAGCCTGCGATCCAGTTCGGCGAGATGTTCGGCACCCGGTCCGGCGAGGGTGACGATATTGCGGCGGCGGTCGTCGGGGTCTGCCTCCCGCACCGCGAATCCGCGGGCCACCAGTTCGTTCAGCACCGCCACGATATCGCTGCGATCGATCCCGGTGCGGCGTCCGAGCTCGGCCTGGCTCGCCGGACCGCCTTCCCGGAGCGTGGTGAGCACGGCGTAGTGGTACCGCCGTGATCCGGTATCGGCCAGCGCCTGCTCGGTGGCCCGGTCGGCCAGTAGCGCGGTCTGGTTGATCAGTCGCGTCGGCAGCGAGCGAAGCCTGCCGGGGACGTCCTCGTGCGCGATCTTCATACCGGAAATGTAGCAAGCAATTGTTGGCAATCCCCACAAGTTGTTATATCGTTGGCGCTGCCAACATTGGCATAACCAACAGATAGT
>JABFXT010000560.1 GCA_013361595.1 Nocardia sp.
GGGGCGGGCCTGGGCCAGCAGATCGGTGGTCGCCGCGGTGGCGTCGGCGATCCGCGGCAGTGCGGCACCGATCGGATCACGGTCCGCGGCCAGCCCGCTCACCAGGCGGCGCAGTTCGTCGATGGTGGTGGCGAACTGGTCGCCCCGGTCGTCGATGGTCTTCAGCACCGAGTTCAGATTGTCGATGACACTGCCGATCAGGGCGTCCCGGTCGGCGAGGGTCTTCGTGAACGAGCCGCCGCTGTTGAGCAGTTCGACCAGCGTCCCGCCCTGTCCCTGGAAGATCTGCAGCAGCGCGTTGGTCAGATCGTTGACCTGCGCCGGGTCCAGTCCGCGCAGCAGCGGTTTGAACCCGCCCAGCAGCATGTCCAGGTCCAGTGCGGGCGCGGTCTTGTCCAGGCCGATGGTGCCGCCCTTGTTCAGGGCCGACGCGTCGCCGGGGCCTTCGAGCAGTTCCAGGTAGCGATCGCCGACCAGGTTCTCGTAGCGGATGGTGGCCCGGGTACTGGTCAGCAGCCGGTACTTGGTGTCGACGTCGAATTTCACATGCGCGTGGTATTCGTCGTCGACCTTCACCGAGGAGATGGATCCGACCGGTACTCCGGCGATCCGGACCTTGTCACCGGGCAGCATGCCCGAGGCGCTGGTGAAAACCGCGTTGTATCCGGTCTCCCGGGAGAAACGCATCTGCGAGAAGACCACCGCCAGGCCGGCGAAGATCAGGGTCATCACCAGCGTGAAGATGGCGAGCTTGACGGTGGTACCGGTGTTCTTCACTGGCCCACCCCCGGCAGCCCGGCGAACAGCACCTGGAAGACCTTGGGTGCGTTCAGTTGCAACTTCGTCACCGGCGTGTAGGGATGGCCTTCCGAAGTGTCGGTGACGACATAGTCGGAATGGCTGTCCGGCACCCGGTCGAGCAGACCTCCGCACCGTGGTCCGCCGGTGGCGTTCACCTTCGGCAGATCGTTCGGATAGGTGTAGGGCGGAGACCCGTACATGAATCCCGTGTTCAGGGCGACACCTTCCTGTCCGCCACCGAAGACCGCCTCGCCCAGCGGCAGCGCCTTGGCACTTCCGCCGATCAGGCAGAACAACGCATCCTTGTAGCCGTTCAACAGCTCACCGGTCGGGCGGAGCAGGTCGAGGGCCGTATCGATCTGCCCTTCGTTGTCGCGCAGGACCGCACCGGTGGTGTCGGCCAGGCCGGTGAGGTTCGCCAGCATGGAATCCACCTCGGATTCCGATTCGGTGATGGTCCGGCTGCTGACCGTCGCGCCGTCCACGGTGCGCAGCAGATCACCGGAGACATCGGCGTACAGGTTCGTCACCGCGGCGGTGGTGTTCAGATCGCGCTGCAGGGTGGGCAGCATCGGGTTGATCTCGCGCAGGTAGGAATCGCTGTCGGCGAGCAACTTGCCGAGGCTTTCGCCGCGGCCCTGCAATGCGGTGCCCAGCGCGGCCAGCGTGGCATTCAGCTTCTCCGGCTGCACATCGGCGAGCACATCGCTGAGATGCTGGAAGACCGTATTGAACTCGACGGTCACCTGATCGGCCGCCAGCAGCGCACCGGGTTGTAGCGATTTGGCGGCCGGTTCCTGCGGGATCACGAAGTTGATGAATTTCGCGCCGAACACGGTGGTCGAGCGGATATCCACGGTCGAGTTGGCCGGGACCAGATGCAGCAGATCCGGGTTCAGGGCCAGGCGCAGATTCGTGCCGTCGACCGTACGGTCGATTCCGGCCACCCGGCCGATCTGTACACCGCGCACCTTGACCTTGGCGTCGGGATCCAGCACCAGGCCGCTGCGCGGCGCGGATACGGTCACCTCGACGCTGGGGGTGAAACCGCCGAAGAACATGGTCAGCGAGACGGCCACGGCGGCCACCGCGGCCAGCACCATGCCCGCCCCGGCCAGTTTGATCCCGGCGCTCGCCCGCAGCGCCGTCCAGCGGTTCGCTCCGATGGGGGCCCAGGGGTCTTCGCCACCGCGGGACGACCCACCCGCGGTGGCGTTCGACGCCACTGCCCTCTTGTTGTTCGTTCGCATCTGTTCCGTCATCGCAGCTATCCGGAAAGGTTGAAGTTGCCGGAGGTGCCGTATACCGCCAGGGATATCAACAGGGTCACCGTGACCACCGCGACCAGCGAGCTGCGTACCGCGTTACCTACCGCGATACCCACCCCGACCGGGCCGCCGGCCGCGTTGTAGCCGTGATACGTATGGATCATCATCACCGCCAGCGCCATGAAAATGGCTTGGGCGAACGACCACAGAATGTCGCTCGGAATAAGGAATGTGGAGAAGTAGTGGTCGTACACACCGGCCGACTGGCCGTAGATGACCACGGTGGCGAAGCGGCTGGCGATGAACGACGCGATAACCGCCAGCGCGTAGAGCGGCACGATCGCGATCATCCCGGCCAGGACCCGGGTACCCACCAGGTAGGGCACCGGCCGGATCGCCATGGATTCCAGCGCGTCGATCTCCTCGGCGACCCGCATGGCGCCCAGCTGGGCGGTGGAACCGGCCCCGATGGTGGCGGCCAGCCCGATTCCGGAGATCACCGGGGCGGCGATGCGGACATTGAGGAACGCGGCGAAGAAGCCGGTCAGCGCCTCGACGCCGATATTGCCCAGGGAGCTGTAGCCCTGTACGGCGATGGTGCCGCCGGAGAACAGCGTCAGGAACCCGACGATCACCACGGTGCCGCCGATCACCGCCAGCGCACCGCTACCCATGCTGATCTCGGCGATGAGCCGGATCGTCTCGGTGCGGTAGTGCACGAGTGCGCGCGGCATGGAGCCGATCGCCTTGCCGTAGAACACCGCTTGTTTGCCGAGATTGTCGAGCGAGGTCGACCAGCGGCGGAAACGACGGGTGACTTTGGGAAAGCGGGATTGGATGATCACCGAGGCCGACATCGATCACCGCACCGCGAATTTGAGGCCGACGGCGGTGACCACGACGTTCACCACGAACAGCGCCATGAAGGCGAAAACCACTGTCTGGTTCACCGCATCACCGACACTTTTTGGACCACCTTTGACGTTCAAACCCAGATAGCAGGCCACCATTCCGGCGATCAAACCGAAAAGGCCTGCTTTGACCGCGGAGATGAGCAGTTCGGGGAGATGGGTCAGCAGCGTGATGCCGTTGACGAAGGCACCGGGGTTCACATCCTGCAGATAGACCGAGAACAGGAACCCGCCCACGATGCCGATGGTGCACACCAGGCTGTTCAGCAGTAGCGCGACGAACATCGATGCCAGCACGCGCGGCACCACCAGCCGGTGGATGGGGTCGATGCCGAGCACTTTCATGGCGTCGATCTCTTCGCGGATGGTGCGGGCCCCGAGATCCGCGCAGATGGCGGTGGCTCCGGCCCCGGCCACGATGAGAACGGTGACGATCGGACCCACCTGGGTCACCGCACCGAATGCCGCACCCGCGCCGCTGAGGTCCGCGGCGCCGATTTCGCGCAGCAGGATGTTCAGCGTGAAGCTCACCAGCACGGTGAACGGTATGGCCACCAGAAGGGTCGGCACGATGGATACTCGTGCGACGAACCACGACTGGTCGATGAACTCGCGCATCTGGAAGGGCCGGCGAAAACTCGCCCGGGCCACCGATGCGGCGAGTTCGAAGAATCCGCCCACGGCCCCCAACGGCACGGTAAGGACCTTGTTCATCCTGATCCTCCTTGCCCGACTACTGGTCCCGCTGGCGGCAGCTCGGGATACACCCCGGCGCACGCCCCGCTAAGTAGAACACGTTCATTTCCTAATTGGGGCCATTTTGAGGCTTCTGAACTGGAAGCTTGTTGCAATCCCAGACAGCGGGATTGGAACACGATTCATACGCCTTGAGCATCATTGTGTGAGGCCGGGCACAGTCGACCCCTCTGTTTACCAATGACTGGACGGTTGATCAACTCTCCGCGGCGAGTCCCGGGACCGAAATCCCGCGACCCGCTCCGGCGAGATCGCTCAACCCAGTTCGTGCAGAGCCGTTGCAGAGAAGGTACGACCTTCGTCGCGCCCGGCGAAGTAACCGGTCAGCGTGGTAGCCAGATCGTCACCTGACCACTGCGAGCCCGCCGCGTCGAACCGCTGCTCGACCACCGGCGCGGCCATCAGGGCCACCATGGGTCCGTACACCACGAACACCTGCCCGTTGACCGCCTCCGCCGCAGGTGCGGCCAGGTAGGCCACCAGCCGGGCGACATGGTCGGGCGAGAGCGGGTCGACCTCGCCCTCGGGGGCCGCGCTGAAGACCTGCTCGGTCATGGCCGTGCGCG
>JABFXT010000657.1 GCA_013361595.1 Nocardia sp.
CGAGGCTTTCGAACATGGGGTACACAGCGAGCCGGTCACCTGCGCGGGGGCGGTACCCGAAGCCGACGGATTCGCCGTCGACGAGCTGGAGGTCGATCTCGGTGTGGGGGATACCGGCCGCCTCGACGATATCCTTCACGGTCTGATGCGGCCGCACGGGCCGCCGCAATGGGGCGAATCGGGACCGCGGGGGTAGGAAGTCGTTCAATTCGGCGTAGACGCGCAGTTCGATATCGGCGCGCTCGCCGGCTGTGACATCGGCGCGAATGTTCATGGTCGAACTCCGGGCTGTCGGCTGTTTCCCACCCCTCGGCGAAACCGGAGTCTACTCGCGGCCCGAACTCGCGAAGGGCTGATCACGGTGCTCGGTAGGGCGAACATATCGTTCGGTCGTGCTTCGTCTCCTCATCGCCCGCGGGCGCGCAGCGGTTCGGTGGTGTCACCGCCGGTACGCGGCGCCGGGATGATCGGCGGACAGCAGCGGGCCGCCGCCGCCCAGCTTTTCGCGCAGGGTGGCGTGCTCGGTCTGTTCCGGAACTCGTCCCCGCCGCCGCAGCTCCGGTACCACGAGACGGGAGAAATCGGCGAAGGTTCCCGGTGTGGTCACGTAGGCGATGTTGAATCCGTCGATATCGGCCTCGTCGACCCAGCGTTCCAACTCGTCGGCGACTTCGCTGGGTGACCCCGCGACAACCGGCCCCCGGCCGCCGATTCCGAGCGATGTGGCGAGTTCGCGCGGCGTCCAGGTGCGGGTGGGGTCCGACGTGAAGGAGGTGAGGGCCGACCGGTTGGCGTCCGTCTCCACGTGACGTAACGGTTCGTCCGGGTCGGCCCGGGCCAGATCCACGCCGGTCCATCCACCGAACAGGGCGAGCGCCCCCTCCACGCTCACGAACTGTTCGTAGGACCGCAGATCGGCCAGCGCCTGTTCCCGGGTTTCGGCCACGACGGGAGTCAGCATGGTGAACACCTTGATCGAGCGGGGGTCACGGCCGAGTTCGGCCGCTGCTTCGCGCAGTGCCCGCACCGGGCGCCGCACGACTTCCGGGTTCGGGCCGGAGACGAAGACCGCTTCCGCGTGCGCGGCGGCGAACCGGACGCCCCGTGGCGAGGCACCGGCCTGGAAAAGTGTCGGCGTGCGCTGTGGCGACGGTTCGCACAGGAACGGTCCCGGCACCGTGAAGTAACGGCCCTTGTGCTCGATATCGTGGACCTTGGCCGGATCGGTGAACACGCCGCGGCGCGGGTCACGTTGCACCGCGTCGGGTTCCCACGAGGCTTCCCACAGCTTGTAGCAGACCTCGAGGTATTCCTCGGCGATCTCGTAGCGTTCGTCGTGCGGAATCTGGTCGTCCAGTCCCAGATTGCGCGCCGCGCCGGCCAGATACGACGTGACGATATTCCATGCGATCCGGCCGCCGGTGAGATGGTCGAGCGTGGTCAGTCGCCGGGCCAGTGCGTACGGCTGCTCGTAGGTCAGCGAGACGGTGACCCCGAAACCCAGCCGTTCGGTGGCTGCGGCCATCGCCGAAACCGCCATGGTCGGATCGTTCACCGGGAACTGCGCCGCATCGGTGACTGCCGCGTCGCGGGACCCGCCGTAGACGTCGTAGGCGCCGAGTACATCGGCCAGGAACAGCGCGTCGAAGCCGCCGTCCTCGAGCAGCCGGGCCAGATCCGTCCAGTAGCGGAGATCGTGGTAGCGGTGCCCCTGGTCGGCGGGATGTTTCCACAGTCCCGGTGACTGGTGACCGACACAGGCCATATCGAAGGCGTTGAGGTAGATACGTTTCATCGGGCCGCACCGAGTTCGTCGCTGTAGGTTTCCCGGGCCGCCACGGCCGCCAGCGCCGTGAGAACGGACAGGACGACGAAGTAGCCGACGATGAGCCATGGCCGTCCGCCCCCGGCGACCAGCAGCGTGGCCGCGATGAGGGGGGCGAATCCCCCGGAAAGCACCGCCCCGATGTGATAGCCGAGCGAGGTGCCGCTGTACCGGACCCGGGTATCGAAGAGCTCCGCGAACCAGGCAGCCTGCGGCCCGTACATCGCGTCGTGCGCGATATTGACCCCGAATACGATCGCCAGGACTATGGCGATCTCCGACCCGCTGTCCACCGCCAGGAAGAACAAGGTGAGGGCGAGCGGGCCACCCACGGCACCGAACAGGTACAGCGGCCGGCGCCCGACCCGGTCCGAGAGCCACGACCACAGCGGGGTACTGGCGAGACCGAGTGCCGAGGCGATCAGCACGCTCACCAGTCCCACCTGGCTGTCCTTGCCGAATTCGTCCTGGAGATAGGTCAGGGAATAGGTGGTGAGCAGTACGAAGAGCCCGATCTGCGAGAGGCGTAACCCGGTGGTCAGCAGGACATTTCGCGGTTGGGTGCGCAGCACCTCGACGACAGGGAGCCGCGCCACGTCGTTCTGTTCCCGCAGCCGGTCGAAGATCCGCGCATCGGTCAGCCGCAGCCGGATCAGCAATCCGATGACCACCAGCACCACACTCAGCAGAAACGGGATCCGCCACGCCCAGTCCAGGAAAGCCTGTTCACCGGATGCGGCGCGCACGGCATAGAAGGTTCCGGTCGCCACCAGCATCCCGGCGGGCGATCCGAGTTGAGTGAAGCTGCCGTACCATCCGCGCTTACCGGCGGGTGCGTGTTCGACCGACAGCAGCGCGGCGCCGCCCCATTCCGCGCCGACCGCCAAGCCCTGCAACACCCGCAGTGTCGCCAGCAGGGCGGGGGCCAGCAGTCCGACCTGCGCGTAGGTGGGCAGCAGGCCGATGGCGGTGGTCGCGGCGCCCATCAGCAGCAGAGCGCCCACCAGCACGGTTTTCCGGCCGATCCGGTCGCCGAGATGTCCGGAGATGATCGCGCCCACCGGGCGGGCGCCGAAACCGGCCGCGTAGGTGGCGAAGGTGGCCAGGGTGCCGGCGGTGGAGGAGACATTCGGGAAGAAGAGCGGTTTGAACACCAGCGCCGCGGCGGTCGCGTAGAGGTAGAAGTCGTACCACTCGATGGTGGTGCCGATCATGCTCCCGAACGCCACGGTTCGCGGGGACGGTCCGGCGTCGGGCGGGGTCTCGGGATTGTCGATCGCGATACTCACCGGCGCGAACATAACCGTCGGAGCCGGCGCGGCAGATACTTCTTCTCGTAGTGATCACAATTCGGCGGGCCGGTGGGTGTCCGGATCTACGCGCAGCGGGCGCGCGGTGTCGAGCTACCGGTTCCGCTCGGGACCGCAGTGAGCAGGGCGCGGTTGCCCGGGGTCGTCGATGTGCGGGTGGTGTGGGGAGCTCGCTACCGGAATCTGCGCATGATCGGTGAGTGCGCGGCAGGCCGCGTTCCGGGTATCAGAACAGTGGTGTGCCATCGGTCTTCCTCCCACAGGTGTTCGGGGAGGGACCCGTATTCGACGGGTGCGGCAATGGTGATCACCAGCATGGTGCGCCGGATCAGGCGGCGTTGTCGCCGGCGCATCGGACCGGAGATCTCCAGTAGCCCGGGCCCCGGGCCCAACCCCCGGGGGACGCCCACGCGCAGCGGCGCCTCCCGCCAGGTGGTCGTATCGGCGCGGTCCCCGGCCAGATAGGTCCGGGGTGCGCTCTCGGTCCCGAACGCGAGCGCGGCCAGTACCCGGTCGGTACGGGGGAGACCGAAGAGATCCCAGAACCCGGCGGACAGCCACGAGTTGATGGGCAGGGCGATCGTCGCGTCGTTCCGGACGATCGCCGGCGAATCGATCTGAAGAAGGGTGATCTCACTCATGGTGGTGCGCGTTCCGGGGCTCGTCCGCTCGCCGGTGGTCATCGGGCATCGGTGGGGAGGTCGGCGACGGTGCCGTAGGGGAGGGCCTCGAGCAGCGTGACCCGGATCTCGGTGCCGTCGGGTATCCGGTACGAGCGCTGTTCACCACGGTGCGCCCCGGTCAGTGCGGCGCCCAGTGGCGAATCCGGGGAGTACACCTCGAGCCGGCCGTATCCGGCGTCCCGGCTGCCGAGAAGAAAGGTCTCGGTGTCGTCGGTGCCGTCGTAGCGGACGGTGAGCACCATGCCGGGCTCGGCGATACCGTCGTCCGGGGGATCCTGCCCGAATACGGCGTTGCTCAACAGATCCCGGATATGCGCGATACGGGCCAGTCGCTGGTGCCGGGCGGTGAGCCGATCATCGGGATCGGCGATCTCGGCTTCCGCCGAGGTCTCAGCGGCGAGCAGTCCGTCCAGCTCCGCCCGGAGACGATCGCGGGCGTGCGTGGTGAGCCAGATGGGTGAGCCGGTGGTCATATCCGT
>JABFXT010000173.1 GCA_013361595.1 Nocardia sp.
AACTGATCGTCGAGGGGGCCGACGACGCGATCCGTTATTACCGTGAAGCGTTCGGCGCTGAGGTCCGGCAGCGGCACGAGGCGGCCGGACGAGTGGTATTCGCGGCGCTCGGAATCCCGGGTGGGGTGGTATTCGAGCTGAAGGACGCCGACGAATTCGATCACGACCCGTTGCGGCTCGGCGGTCGCGGACTGCTTCTCACCATGGTGTCGGCCGATCCCGACGGTCTCGCGCGTCGGATGGTGGATGCCGGGGGCGAGATCGTATTCGAGGTGGCCGACCAACCGTACGGGGTGCGGCAGGGGAGGGTGCGCGACCCGTTCGGCCACGAATGGATCATCGGTACGGATCGGTGATCCGGAGCGCCGGGCGGCCGGGCCATCCGGTGTTGTGGTGACCCGGCCGGTATCGGTCGCCGGTCAGGCCGGGATCTGTTCGACGGCGAGGAAATCGTCGACGAAGCCCAGCGCCCGATTCTCCAGCTCCGCGTAGTGGGTGTCGCGGACCGCGCCGGTCAGGGCCTCGTCGAGCAGCAGATTGCCCGCGTCGTCGAGGCGCTGCCGCTTCTCCTCGGCACCGGCAAGCAGCCCGACCGACGATTGCGCGAAACCGCAGTAGTAGGCGATACCGTCGTCGAGTTGCGTGCTGAGTGCCTGCTGCATGAGTTCGACGACCGCGTCGTCGTCCGCCGCGCCCGCCAGGCCCAGCCACAGTATCCGCTTACCCGCGAGCCGGGGCCTGCTGCGACCGTAGGCGAATCCGTAGTACCACACCCGGTCGATCCAGCCCTTCAGGATCGCGGGGACCTGCATCCAGTACACCGGGAACACCGGGACGATCACATCGGCCGCGAGGATGCGCTGCATATGGGTTTCGGCCTCGGGGGAGTAGGTCTTCTCCCGATTACCCCATTCCGGCAGGTCGGCGGCGATCATCCGGGGGTCGAAGTTCTCGGCGTGCAGATCGAGCAGGTCGATACGGTAGCCGGCCGCGGTGAGCCGGCGAGCGGCCAGTTCGGCGATATGCGCGGTGAGCGAGTCGCGGCGCGGGTGGGCGACGACGACGAGGGCGGTGCGGGTGGTCGGGGCATCGTCGGTCGTGGGGTACGGCACGGGGTCCTCCATATCGATCCGGTTCTCCGGATGCTCTCGGTGTGCGATCTTGTCCCATTCCACACCGCAACTGATGGACGATCTATGGGTAAAGATCTACATCTGATAGGAGTTCGTCTACTCTCGGTGGAGTGGATCCATTGAGCACACTGCTGAGCGGTATCCGTGCCGAAGGTGCCGTACTCACCAACGCGGTGCTGGAAGCGCCGTGGAGTATCCGATTCGCCGACCGCGCACCGCTGACCATGATCACCGTGCTGCGCGGAGCGGGAACACTGCTGTTGCCCGGTGGTATCGAGCGCCGGATCGTGGCCGGAGACACCGCGATCGTGCGTGGCCCCGAACCGTTTCTCATCGCCGACCACGCGGATACGGTCGACCTGCCGCACGAGCAATACGAGATCGCCTGTTTCGCACCGGATGTGAAATGCGATGCCGCGCTCGACGACGGTCGCTGGGGCGATGACCCGGCCGGTGAGACCGCGCTGATCGTCGGCGCCTACCGGGCATCCGGCCGGCGCCACGAACGCCTGCTGCGTGCGATACCGCCGGTACTGGTGGTATCCGACGATGTGGAGGTGTGCGCGTGGATGGAGACGGTGGCCACGGACGCCGCGCGCCGACCGGCCGGCGCACAGGCGTTGATGGACCGGCTGCTCGACTGGGGGCTGGTGTGCACGCTGCGCGACTGGTTCGAGGAGCAGGACGCGGGCGCACCGGGTTGGTATCGCGGGCCGTCCGATCCGGTGGTGGGTCCGGCGCTGGAAGCCATGCACGGAATGCCCGCCGTCGGCTGGACGGTCGCGTCGCTGGCTTCCGAGGCCGGGGTTTCGCGGGCGTTGTTCGCGCGGCGGTTCTCCGAGGTCATGGGACAGTCGCCGCTGGCCTACCTCACCGAATGCCGGATGGACGAGGCAGAGGAACTGCTGGCCGATCGCAATCTGACCGTGGCCCAGGTGGCCAAAGCCGTGGGCTACGCGGACGCATTCGGATTCAGTGCCGCGTTCAAACGACACCGGGGTATCCGGCCGAGCGATTTTCGTACCACCGTCGACCTCGGGGCCTGAGCCACCCGCCGCATAACGGTCAGCAGGCCCCCGCCCCGTGTGAGAGGGTCGGAAAGTCCGACCGAAGATCACGAAAGGTTCGATATGCACAGCAATATCCGACATTTCGGCTTCGCCGCGGTGCTCGGCACCCTGGGCGTCGCGGCAGTGTACGCGGCACCGGGTGCCGGAGCGGCCGTGACCGGGGTGGATATCGCCGCCGGGCCGGAGGGGCTGCTGACCGGCTGCACCTACACGGTGACGGCGACAGTCGACGCGCCCCCGTCCGCGGCGGGTGAGGTCACCATCATCAACAGCGGTGGAAATGTCCCGGGTAACGGAGAGCGGTTGGGGCAGGCCGTCTACCACGCCGAGAACGGGACGGCGACCTTCGAGTGGACGCCGAAATACACCGGGCGGCAGAACATCACCGCCCAGCAGTTCACGCCGGGGCAGTACACGTCGGCGAAGTACATCGAAGTCGATGTGCCGGGACAGGGGTTGAACACCGGCAGTTCGTGCCAGCGGCTGCCCTAGACGATCGACGCTCCGGCCGATGGGTGTTCCGTGCCCACAGAGTTGCCGATGCCCTCCCGATACGGTGTGATCGGCTGAGCATCGGTATCGGAGGGATCGGACAGTGGCCGCATTGGCATCGGGGGCGGTGTTCGCCGGATACACCATCGAGCGTCTTCTCGGCGCCGGCGGGATGGGCGAGGTCTATGTCGCCCGGCACCCACGGCTGCCGCGTTCGGATGCGATCAAGGTATTGGCCGCGGAGTTCACCCGCGACGATTCGTACCGCCGGCGCTTCGAACGCGAGGCCGATCTCGCGGCGTCGCTGTCGCATCCCGGGATCGTCAGCGTGCACGACCGCGGCGAATCCGACGGGCGGTTGTGGATCGCCCTGGAACTGATCGACGGTATCGACCTGTCGGCGTCGCTCAGCGCCGCTCCGGGCGGTTTGCCCGGAGCGCATGTGACCCGGGCCGTCGCCGAGGTGGCGAATGCGATCGACTACGCGGGAGCGCGAGGACTGGTCCATCGCGATGTGAAACCGGCCAATATCCTGCTGGGGCGGACCGGACACTATCTGCTGACCGATTTCGGGATCGCCCGGATGGGCCCGGAGACCTCCGACCTCACCGGAACCGGCCTGACCGTCGGCACGGTCTCCTACGCCTCTCCCGAACAGATGCAGGGGCTCCCGGTCGATCCGCGGTCGGACCAGTATTCGCTGGCGGCGACGGCTTTTCATCTGCTCACCGGCGCGAAACCGTTCCCGGGCACCAACCCCGTCGCGGTGATCATGGCGCACGCCCAGCAGCCGGTCCCGAGTGTGCGTACGCAGCGGCCCGATCTCTCACCACAGGTCGACGCGGTGATCGGCCGGGCGATGGCGAAGAGCCCGGGGGATCGCTTTCCCACCAGCAACGAGTTCGCCGACGCGCTCGGTGCGGCGCTCGCCGTCACCGTCGCGCGCCCCCGGCAACCGGCCGCACCGGTTGGGCCCGGCCCCGCGTCGGCTGATCGGTACGCGGCCACTGTCGTTCGCCCGGAGCATATCGGCTACCCTCCGGCCCAGTCGATTTCGCCGGGTCCGAGCAACACGCCCTCGACCGGTGATCGCACCGTCGCGATGACCATCGCAACGGTGCTGGCGGTCGTCGTGCTGGTTGTCGTCGGTGTCCTGGGCTTCCGGGCATTCTCGGACCGGGCCGGTGCGGAGGAAGCCGCGCAGCTGCCCCGCCGGCCGGTGACGCCGATACTGCCGTCTCTCGAGCGGCGACCGGATACCCCGGTCTGGACCATGCAGGATATTCCGGGTCCGCCGGGGTCCTATCCGAGCCCGGCCGAATTACTCGGCGGGGATTCCGAGATCGTCCTGCGCGGCCGCAACTACTACCTCGGCGATGGCGGCACCGTCGATTACCTGGACGTGATCGATGCGGGCACCGGCCGGCTCCGGGCCGGCGCCGAACCGGTGGTGCTGGATACGACTCAACGTCGGCTCGGGCATTGTGTCGTCAGCGAGGGGCGTGCGGCGGCGGCGTGCCATCTCGAACGTTCGTCGGAGGACACCGATCAGGTGGTGATCGTCGACCTCGCGGCGAACCGGATCAGCGCCAC
>JABFXT010000290.1 GCA_013361595.1 Nocardia sp.
CCCCGCCGGGCTGCCGGTAGGGGTGCAGCTCATCGGTCCGATGTTCGAGGATCGTACTCCGCTGCGGCTGGCCGAACTGCTCGAGCAGAAGATCGGCGGCTTCCGGGCCCCGGGCCGGGGCGCAGGCAATGGCTAGTGGATCGCCGAGCCCGGAACGGAGTCAGTCTTCGGCGACCACGATCACGCTGTCCAGGGCGGACAGCGTGATCGTGGTGTCCTTGGCCGGATTGAGGGTGACACCGTAGGCCGGTGGACGACCGGCGTCGCGATGGAGTCGGTAGCCGATCGCCGCCTCGCCACGCAACCGCGCCGCATGGACGACGGTGGCGAAATTGACCTCGACGCCGGGGGTGACATAGTCGGAGGCGGGCTTGAGGTAGATCTCCGAACCGCTGGGATCGAACAGATCGGTGAACACCGCGTGCAGATGGCGGTTCTCGGCGAGCTGGGTGAGCAGCAGGCTGATCAATTTGCTGCTGACGATGAAGTCGTCGGCTCTGGTGACCTGCGCGATCTCCCGGTTCGCGTCGTCGTTCATCTCGGTGACGATCGAATACGGATCGCCGAGCCGGACTTCGATATCGCGCAGATGCAAGAGGGTCACCAGGGTCCGGTCGTCGGCCCGATCCTCTTCCAGCAGATCGTCGGTGAGCACGATGACGTGCTGGTAACTGCCCGGGTTCAACGCTTCCAGCGAGCGCCGGCTGGTCGGCCGGCAGGCCCGATAGCCGACAGTCAGATTGGCTCGCGGACTGTCGGTGACAGCAGCGGGCGGGGGCTGCGGGGCGGCGATGTCGAGAACCGAGCCGGGGGCGACGTACTCGTCGAGCAGCCCGAGGATGCGAGGGCCGCGTGAGTTCCACCCGATCAGCAGCGTCCGGTCGGGTGCGGGGCCGGGGGCGTCGTCGGAAAGCTGCACCAGGGCCTCGGCGACCACGGGCACCGGCGCGCCCGCCAATTTCACCAGCAGGTCGTCTTCGGCGAGCACGATGATCTGGTCGTCCGCGGCGATCACGGTGTCCATGGGCGGGTTCACCGCCACCGTCCCGTCGCGGTGGCGCAGCCCCACCGGACAACTCGTGTCGTAGGCGCTGAGCGCGGCACCGAACGTCTGTCCGGCCAGGGTGGGCTCGGCCCGCAGGTAGAGGCCGTTGCCGGCGAAGTCCAGCAGGTCCGTGCACACCGTGGACAGGCCCGACTGGCGATGCGACTGAACCACGATCCGGACCGTGATGTCCTCGGCATCGATGACCAGGGTGTCCGCGTCGGTGGCCAGCCGGGCCGCGGCCACGTCCTCGGACTGCCGGACGGCGGTGACGATATGCGGTCGCCGGGCCGGCCACGATCGGTTGTTCAGCAGCAGCAGAGCTTTGATCACGTCGATATCGGCGTCGTCGCCCGGCCGCGGCAGCACGATGATCGATTTGGCCGTGTCCGGACTGACCAGCTCCAGGTCGCTGCGCTTGAGCGGGCTACCCGACCGGCAGGTCACCCGGGTGCGGCCGGTGGCCCCGACTCGGGCGCGGATCTGGTCCTCCATATCGACCTTGTCCCGATCGGCCAGGACCACCACGCTCGAACGGCGAGTTCTCTCGTTTGCCGTGGCCAGTTCGGACACCACGGTGAACACCTGATCCGACCAGCCGAGCACGACTGTATGTCCGGCCTCGATCAACGGGGCGCGGCCCTTGCGCAGTTGCGCTATCCGATGTTCCATCCCGGTCACGAGCACACCGATCAACGAACTGACGATGAATATCCCGCCGAGCGTCACCACCAGCATCAACACCAGGAACGGCACACTGAACACGGTCGCGTCGTCGCTGCCCATGGTCCCGGGATCGAGCGTGCGCAGCAGGCTCATCCACGCCACACCCACCCAGCCGCCTTTGACGCCCGCGACATCCGCCGGTGCCAGCAGCGCGGCCAGCACCGTGGTCACCCCGATCAGCACCGCCGATGCCAGACCGAGCCAGCCGATCAACGCCGGCGTCCCGCGATCCATCGTCCGGTCGAACCAGAATCGCAGCCGATCCCGCACTCTGATCCTGGCCACACTCACCCCTACTCACACCCACACGCACCGCGACTCTCCGAGGACGAAGGTAGCCGCCCGCCGCGAATCACGCACTACCGAAGCAACATCCACACCGAGTCCCGCGGCGGCATGCGCGGACCGCGGTTTCGGTGTTCGCCCGCCATGATCAACCCGCAGACAGGACGTACCGACCCAGAAGCGGCGGCGACCCACCGGTCACCGGGACGCGGGTGGGATGCTCTGCTCGTACCGGAAGACGTTGCCGGGGTCGTACTTCGCCTTGATCCGCCGCAGCCGTTCGAAGCGCTCACTCCCCCAGTAGGCGATTTCCCACCCCTGCATTCCGACGTTGGGTACGTTGACGTAGGCGCCGTCCACATACGGCCGCAGAGCTTGGCTGAACTCGGCGGTCCAGGCCTGGGCCTGCGAGGTCAGCGGGTCGTCGACGCCCGGTCGAGTCGAACGAGTCCCCCAGCCCGCGCCGATCTCGCCGTAGAACAGCGCGTCGCGATGCGCGAACGCCGTGCCGCCGGATGGTTCCTTCCGGATCGCTCCGCCGAAGGCATCGACGAAGTAGTTGCTCTGCTCCGTCGGGGCGTTCCGCATGAAGTCGCCGATGATGTCGATCGCTTCCCTCGGGAACGGCTGTTCGACGAACTGCGAGAAGAACTTCCAGTTCGCGGGCTCCTGCGGGAGCGGGGTCTGGGCGCCCGCGAAGATATCGCCCCAGTTGCCGACCTGCACGGTGACATCGGGTTTGCCGACCGACAGGATCGGAGCCAGCATCTCTTCGGCCTGTGCCGTCGTCCCCTCCACGAGCCACGCCGACAGCAGGATCTGGGACTTGTGGATCTCGAGCTCGGAGCCCAGACGGCTGTCGGCGGACGGGACCGTGCGCTGCCAGGCCTCGAAGATCTCGTAGAGGTCCCCTGTTCCATCCCAGGTCGCCTGCACGGCGGCGAGACGCGCGAGCGAATGCACCTCGTAGGTGAGTCGGGTGACGATTCCGAAGTTACCGTTGCCCGCCCCGCGCAACGCCCAGAGCAGATCCGAGTGGTGTTGCGAGTCCACATTGATCACCTCGGCGCAGTCGTGGCCCGACGGGACGACGACTTCGGCGGCCACCAGGCTGTCGCAGGCCATACCGATCCAGCGGTTGAGGGGTCCGAGGCCGCCGCCGAGCGTCGCACCGCACACGCTGACGCTGCCCTCGCTTCCGGTTGTGACCGCGAGATTCTGTTCCGCGAGCGTCGTCACCGCTTCGAGCTGGGTGAGTCCGGCACCGATCGTCGCGGTATGACCGCCGGAGTCGATCCGGACAGATTTCAAGCGGCTGACATCGATCACGATGCCGTTGTCGATGTTCGACCAGCCTTCGAGGGCGTGCCGGCCGCTGCGCACGCGCAGCGCGACATCGTGCTGCCGCGCCCACGTGAGAGCGTTCACCACGTCCTGGGTTTCCCGCGCGAAGACGATGACCAGCGGATAGTGGGAGAAGAGCTGGTCCCAGCCGAGTCGCTCCTGCGCGTACGACGCGTCGCCGGGGCGGACGATATGGCCGGTCAACGTCGCGGGCGGGCATTCCGGGCTTCTGCTCGGGTAGCCCACGGCCACCTCTTCCGGGACGCTCGTATCCACGCCGTCCGGCGTATCCGCGGCCGTGAGACCCGAAACGACGATCGCGCCGACGCCGGTGGCGGCCGACGTTCTGAGCAGGTCACGGCGAGAGAGTTCGCTCAAGTCCAGATCCTCTCGGTCGGGCTACGCGTGCCCCGGCCGCCGAGGGAACTCCTACCCGGCCGCCGGGCAGTTCTGATGGGTCGACCCCCGCACCGTAACGGGATGACGCGGCGGTGTGTCCCGACACGCCAATCGAGGATCGGCGGGCGGCCGGTGTTCGTCACCCACCTGCCGGAGATCGGTCATCCGAGCTACGCCTTCGCCGCCGGGCCCGTAATCACCGGCGATATTTCCCGGTCGGCACGGTCCTCGGCCGGAATCGGCCGGAGGTCGAAAGCGCCCGCGACGCTCTGCTGATCCGCTTTCCCGCAGTCTGAACACGGGCGCCGCGTATGCTGGGGAGACGGGCCATGAGATCACCTTGAGAGTCCAGGGTCGGCCCGCCTCGATGCCAAGCGCATCCCGACCCGTTCAGGTGTCTATGTATTCCCACGCTCGTACCCGCCCGATTCCGCATGCCGCCCCGGGCCCGGCCCGCCGGTCACCCGAAGAACGACTGACCTTCC
>JABFXT010000617.1 GCA_013361595.1 Nocardia sp.
GGCGATCTCGACGACGAGGTATACGAGGAAACCGAGAGCGGGCATGAGCGAACCTTTCGGGTCTGACTACCCGACCAACGAACGAGATGTCCGATTTTCTCCCGGGCCGCTGTGCGCCCGGTCCCGAAAGCTCAGCCGCCCGGCCGCACCAGCCCGGTTTCGTAGGCCAGCACCACTGCCTGCACCCGGTCACGCAGTCCGAGTTTCGTCAGCACCCGCCCGACATGCGTCTTGACGGTCGCTTCGGACAGGAACAGTTCACCGGCGATCTCGGCATTGGACCGTCCGGCGGCGATCTGCTCGAGCACCTCGCGCTCCCGCGCTGTCAGCACCTCGAGGATCTCCGGATCGCGCGACGGTGCGGGCTCTTCGGCGATCAACCGGTCGAGCAGACGTTTGGTCACCTTGGGCGATACGACGGCGTCCCCCGCCGCGACACTGCGGATGGCCGAGATCAGATCCTCGGGTGGTGTGTCCTTGAGGAGGAACCCGCTGGCTCCGGCGCGCAACGCACCCAGGGCGTGTTCGTCGAGGTCGAAGGTGGTCATCACCAGGACCCGGGTCCCGTGATCGGCCTCGAGGATGCGGCCGGTGGCGGTGACTCCGTCCACCACCGGCATCCGGACGTCCATCAGCACCACATCGGGGACGAGTTCCGCGGCGCGGGCCACCGCGGTGGCCCCGTTGTCGGCTTCACCGACCACTTCGATATCGGGATGGGCGCCGAGCACCATTTTCAGTCCTACGCGCATGAGTTCCTGGTCGTCCACTACGAGCACGGTGATCGGCACGGAATCCAATGTAGCGGCGGTCGCTACCTATTCCCGATCCGGTGCGGACAGCGGGATCCGGGCGTAGACGCGCCAGGCACCGTCGGCCCGGCGCCCGGCCTCGAGGCTGCCGCCGAGCACCGCCATCCGTTCGCGCATACCGGCCAGGCCCAGCCCGCTGCCCTGGATCCGCTCCTCGGGCCGCACCGGAACCCCGCCGGAGTCGGTCACCTCCACTTCGATGTGGTCGGCGTGCCGCCGCACCCGCACCCACGCTTTGGGGTGGGCACCGGCGTGACGCAGCGTATTGGTGAGCGCCTCCTGCACGATGCGATGCATGCCCAGGCTGATCTCGGGTGCGACACCGTCCAGCTCACCGGCCAGTTCCAGTTCCACCGCCAGACCGGCGTCGCGCATCAACTGGACAACGGCCGCGAGTCCGGCCGTACCGTGCTGCGGGACCTCGTCGGGGGCGTGTTCGGTGCGCAGCAGGGCGACGGTGCGGCGGAGTTCGCGCAATGCCTCGCGGCCGGTGCCGGCGATGGTCATCAACGCCTGCTCAGTGGTATCGGGGTCGGTGCGGAGAGCGAACCGCGCGCCGTCGGCCTGCACGATCATCACACTCACCGCGTGGGCCACCACATCGTGCAGTTCCCGGGCGATGCGGGTGCGCTCGGCCGATACGGCGTCGTGTGCCCGGCGTTCCCGATCGGAGTCGGCGACCGCGAGCCGGGCCGCGACCTCGGCGTCGTAGGCACGGCGGGCGCCGGTGAACTCGCCCAGCGCCCAGCAGAGCGCGAAGAACACCGCGACGAACGCCCCGTCACCGGCCTTGAACCCACTCACCAGCGCCATCCCGTAGCCGGTGTCGGCGACCAGGGCCAGGACGTACCAGAGCCCTTCGCGCCGGCCGACGTAGGCCACCAGGGTGTACAGCATGATCCCGTGGCCGAGCAGTGCGGCGTGCACGGTGGGGTCGCCGACGATGTAGCCGATGGTGCTGGCGCAGAACGACAGCGCCATGAACGTCACCGCCATCGCCCGCGGGTAGATCCGGCGCAGCGCGATCGGCAGCGGTATCAGCACCGAGAACACCAGGAACGCGGGGAGGTTGGTGCTGTCCCGGGCCACCGCGAGGTCGAGGAGCAGCAGCATCACCGCGAGAACGGAATCGGCCACGACGGGGTTGTCTCGGAGCCACAAGCTGAACCGGCGCACCCGCCCAGCCTAGGAGGAAGGCCGCGGTGGGATGCGCCAGCGGGTGATCCGAACCCGCAGACCGTCTGGTTTCCTGAGCGGGTGGATATGACCGACTGGCTGATGCTCCTACCGGCCGCGGCCGCCGCCGGCTGGGTGGATGCCGTGGTGGGCGGTGGTGGACTGATCGTGCTGCCGACCCTGCTGCTGGTGGCGCCCGGCCTGCCCCCGCAGACGGCGCTGGGCACCAACAAGCTGTCGGCGGTCGCTGGTACTGCCGCGGCGGCGGCCACCTTCGCCCGGAAAGTCCCGATCCAGTGGCGGCTGCTGATTCCCGCCGCGGTACTGGCGGCGGGGACCGCGGCGGCCGGTGCGGCCGCGGTGGCGCTGATCGACCGGGAGCTGTTCATCCCGATCGTGCTGGCGGTACTGATCGGCGTGGCGATCTTCGTGACGGCCCGGCCGTCGATCGGGATCACCCTGGCCACCCATCCCCCGTCGCGGCGCAAAGTCGTCCTGGTGGTGGGTCTGGCCGCCGGTCTGATCGGTGCCTACGACGGGTTACTGGGGCCGGGCACCGGAACATTTCTCATCATCACGTTCGCCACCCTGCTCGGTACCGAGTTCGTCCGGGCGGCTGCGATGGCGAAGGTGATCAACTGTGGCTCGAATATCGGGGCGCTGATCTATTTCGGTTCCACCGGTCATGTGTTGTGGGCGCTGGGCGGGGCGATGGCACTGGCCAATATCGCGGGCGCGGTGGTGGGCTCGCGGATGGCCCTGGATCGGGGCGCGGAGTTCGTGCGGGTGGTGTTACTGGTGGTCGTGGTGGCGATGGTGATCCGGTTGGGCTGGCAGCAATTCGGCTGAGTACCGGGCGCACCGCCCGTAATCCGCCGGGGCGGACTAAGTTGTCCAGGGTGACGGCGACAACCTCCACCGAATCGGGCGGCCTACCGTCCGGGCACGATATCGATCCGGAGTTCGCGGACCTACCGTTGGCAGCGCTGGCGGAGGCGGCACTCTCGGCGGCCCGCGCCGCCGGTGCCGAACATGCCGATCTGCGAGTACACCGGTTGTGTACGCAGACAGTGCGATTGCGCGACGGCCGGGTGGAGGCACTCACCGATACGGTCGAGCTCGGGTTCGCGGTACGCGTCATCGTGGACGGGACCTGGGGTTTCGCCTCGCACGCGGCATTGACCCCCGCGACGGCCGCCGAGGTCGCGCGTTCGGCGGTGGCCGTGGCGACCACCCTGCGCGCGCTGAACCGGGAGCGTGTCGAACTCGCCGACGAGCCCCGCTACGAGAACGCGCGCTGGATCTCCGACTATCGGATCGATCCGTTCACTGTCGCCGCGGCGGACAAGGTGGCACTGCTACAGGACTATTCGGGCCGGCTCACCGCCGCCGACGGTGTCGATCATGTGACCGCGACGCTGCTCCAGGTCAAAGAGCAGACCTATTACGCGGACACCGCGGGCTCCTCGATCATCCAGCAGCGGGTGCGCCTGGAACCGCAACTGGAAGCGATCACCGTCGATACGGCCTCGGGCGCCTTCGAAACCATGCGGACCCTCGCGCCGCCGGCCGGCCGGGGCTGGGAGTACGTCACCGGCGCCGATCGCACCTGGGACTGGGATACCGAACTGGCGCGGATCCCGGAATGGCTCGCCGAGAAGGTGAAGGCGCCGACCGTCACGGCGGGGCCGACCGATCTGGTGATCGATCCGACGAATCTCTGGCTCACCATCCACGAATCCATCGGCCACGCCACCGAGTACGACCGTGCGATCGGTTACGAATCCGCCTACGCTGGAACCTCGTTCGCGACCCCCGACCTGCTGGGCTCACTGCGTTACGGCACCCCGATCATGCAGGTCACCGCCGACCGGGTGCAGCCGCACGGGCTGGCGACCGTCGGTTACGACGATGACGGCGTGGCCGGTCAGCGCTGGGATCTGGTGCGCGACGGAGTGCTGGTGGGGTACCAGCTCGACCGGGTCTTCGCGCCGCGGCTGGGTCTGGACCGCTCCAACGGCTGTTCCTACGCCGATTCCCCCCACCATGTGCCGATCCAGCGAATGGCCAACGTATCGCTGCAACCCGATCCCACCGCCGACACCAGTACGGCGGAGTTGATCTCGCGGGTCTCCGACGGGATCTACATCGTCGGCGACAAGAGCTGGTCGATCGATATGCAGCGCTACAACTTCCAGTTCACCGGCCAACGCTTCTTCCGGATCCGCAACGGCGAACTCGACGGACAGTTGCGCGATGTGGCCTATCAGGCGACCACCACGGAAT
>JABFXT010000543.1 GCA_013361595.1 Nocardia sp.
ACGCCCGCCCCGGCCGCGACGACCCCGACTCCGGCCGAACCGATCAGGCCGCGGCGGCTGATACCGCCGCGGCCCCCGGCTGCCCGCGGTTCAGGATCCGGCGACAACGCCCTGCACCTGACTCACCACTGCCGACAGCGCATCGATGCGGCGCGAGAGCGCACCACGTTGCGCGGCGCCGACGGTGTCGTAGGCGACGTAGGCGTCGCCGCGGCGGTACTGTGCCAGTTCACCGTCGAGTTCGGTGAAACGGCGGTCGATCTGGATGCCCAGCTCGGCGTCGCGTTCGTCCAGGATCGGACGCAGGCTCGCGATCGCCGCCTGCGAACCGTCGACATTGGCCTGGAAATCCCAGAGATCGGTATGCGAGAACAGATCCTCCTCGCCGGTGATCTTGGTGCGCGCGATCTCGTCGAGTAGCGTCTGCGCACCACCGGCGACCTGCACCGGATCGATCGAATAATCCGCGGCACCCACTCCGGCCGCCAGCTCGTCGATATCGGCGAGCAGCCGGCCGGCGATCCGGTTCGTATCCGGTTGCGGCCCACGCACCCACAGATCTTTCTCGAGCCGGTGGAACCCCGTCCAGGTATCGCCCGCGGCCAGATCGGCCTCGCGCAGGTCCAGCCGCGGATCCAGATCGTCGGGGAAACTCTCCGCGACCGGTTCGATGCGCTCGTAGTAGGTACGGGTCACCGGATACTGCTTCTTCGCGGTCTCGATATCCCCGGACTCGATCGCCGAGACGAACGTCTTCGCTGTTTCCTGCAACGCCGTGACCTGACTGACCAGATACCGCTTGTACCCGGCGGCCGCGTCCGCGAGTTTGCCGGATTCGTCACGCTGCTGCGCCTGGCCGGTGACTGTGAAATCGTGACGGATACCGTCGCCGACCATTCCCGGTTTGCACGCGGTCCGATAGGTTCCCGGATCCGGCATCGATACGATCAGCTGGCGGGTCAGACCGGGGCCGATGTTCTCGACCTCACCGAGCACCCGGTCGCCGGTCCCGTAGACGTAGAACTCGGTGACCTTGGTGCCGTTGTTGGCGATCCGGAATGTCACCGTTCCCGTCTCGGCTGTATCGCGAGCGATATCGCAGGCGGAGTCGCCTGCGGTCACCGCGATCTCGCCCGGCGCCGCCGGATCCGATTTACCGGTGCACGAGACGAGCAGCAGCGGGGCTGTCGCCGCCAGCGCGACCGCGATCATGGAACTACGCACGGAAGTGGACCTTTCCCTCATTTCGACGGCGCCGCGCTTGCCGGCGCCGGCCGGTCTCCCCCACCCGGACCGGCGACCACCGGCCGCAGGAACAGCGGTAACACCACGACCACGTACAGCACCCAGGCGCACACCTGGAGAACCGTCGGGTCCGCGCGGAAGTTGAAGATGCCCTGGGCCTCCGTGCCGTACCAGCTGGACATGGAGTACCTGGACGTGATGTCGTATGCGTTGCGGGAGTCTCCGGGCAGCCAGTTCGCGGTCTGCAGCGCGCGGACGCCGTAGGCGAGAATGCCGGCGGCGACCACGATCAACAACGCACCCGTGTATCTGAAGAAAGTCCCGAAGTCGATGCGCACCGCGCCGAGATACATCGCGACGGTCAGTGCCGCGGCGACCGCGATACCCCCGAGCAGGCCGATCAGCGGCCACTGGCTACCGGAGGCGTTCTCCGCGTATCCGACCATGAGCAGGGCGGTTTCCACGCCTTCGCGACCCACCGCCAGGAAGGCCAGGCTCACGACGGCGGCCGGACCGAGGTGCAGCGCACGCGCGAGATCCGCCCGCAACCCACTCGAGATGGACCTCGCGGCGGTCCGCATCCACAGCACCATCCACGTCACGATCACGACCGCGGCCAGCGACGCGAGGCCGGCGATCAGTTCCGCGGCCAGGCCGGTGATCGTGGAGGTCCCGAAATGCACACCGGCGAAGATCACCGCCACCATCACGACCGCGGCACCGACACCCAGCGTGACCCATTTCAACGCGTCGCGACGCTGGGATTTCACCAGGAAGGCGACGAGGATCATGACGACGATCCCGGTCTCGAGGCCCTCCCGGACACCGATCAGGCCGCTGCCGAACAGTTGGGCCGCCACCGACGGCGCGTCGGAAGCGAACGCACGCTCGACCACATCCACTCCCGGAGAACTAAACCTAGGCTTACCAAATCTCGGTAAGTGGATGCAGTGTCGCACAGAATCCGCCGCGCGGGAAACCCGGACTCGAAAAAGCGGCGACAATCCGGATTGTATCGATGACCTGCGGATACACAACGAACATTTCGGACAAAACGACAACCGAATGCCGCCGGCAATTACTCGGCGGCATTCGGCGCGCGATCACCCGTAGCGCGTTTTCGGTCCGCCGGGCGTCGGCGGAATACGGGGCCGGGACCGAACCCCGTGCAGTCGGTTATTCGATCGAGAAAGAGTCCGACACTCCCTGATAAGTCGAGGTCTTCTCGACGCTCGCACCGGCACTGTTCCGCGCCTTGATCCCGACGGTGACCACCACCCGGTCCCCGTGCTCACCGGCCACGAGATCGGTGGCGACAGAGCGGATCGCCGGCCCCCCGGCGCAGGTCACATCGGTGACGGCGCCCTTACCGACCCGACCGGTCGTGGCATTGGTGAGGTCGACGGTGATGGCCGCCGTCGCACCACTGGGACAGTCGTAGGCCACGATCACGGAATGGTCGATATGAACCACCTTGAACACACCGACATTGGCATCCAGCCGCTGCGGGCCGGCATGCGCGCCCGGCGCCGCCGCCGCTACCCCGGCCGCCAGCGCGAACGCCGCGCAGATCTTCCTCACGAACCGCTCCCTCTCTCGGTGACGCCGACGACCTGTACGGAAGTGTTATAGCAAAAGTCGATCAATCGGCGGGCCAAGGAGATCCGCGGTGTCGCGTCGCGTCACCCCGGCGCCGAACCGGCGATACGGATCTCCCCCGGCTCGAGCGGTGGCGGGGGCGGCACATCGACCCCCAGGTCCAGCAGTGACGACCGGACCACGATGTCCCAGCTGGCATGCTGGGGCGCGGCGAGCCGGCAACGCCGTTCCGCGTCGGCGACCATCCGGCGATGTGCCTCCAGTTCGGCCGTCATCGCGGCGAGCTGCCGCGACAGCGGTTCGACCATCTGACCGGCCGCCCGGGTCAATATCGCGACCGCATCGGCACGGCGTTTGCGCCTGTTGAAGATCCCGGCCGCGAACGCCCCGCCGACTCCGGTGACCAGGCCGCCGAGGACAGATGCCATTTCGCTGATCATGCTGCCCTCCCTGATGCGGCAGGTTCGTCGCGCCTTCCTCAGGCGCGCTCGTCGGTGGCGGGGTCGCGGAACCCCGGAATCTTCAGCGCCGCGCCGATCACGCCGAGCGCCTCGGCGGTCGTCCGGTCACCCAGGAAATCCCAGCCCGGGAAGTTCGCCCCACGGGCGGTTCCGGCGCCGGCGAGCTGGTCGAGGGCCAGCCCCATATGTTTGTCCAGATAGTGCAGCAGGGTCCCGACCGTGACCTGCTCACCGTGATAGTTGGTGATCTTCTCTTCCAGGAACGCCATCTCGTCACCTCTTCCGTCGATCAGCGCCTGCACGTCCCGGCGGAAGGCGTTCATATCTATGCCCGCCGGATCGATCTTTCCTTCACTCGAGTACTCGCGGTGCGCGACACAATCACCCGCGCCGCGACCGATCCGCCGCAGCAGCGCGGCGCAGCCGCGCTTGTAGGCGTCGAGCTGGGCGGGGGTCCAATCCCACGGCGCCGTCCCGCGTGACACGGCTTCGATACCGATGGTGTGATAGTTCGCGTTGTCGGTGGGCCAGCCGGGCCAGCTGCCGCGGCCCGCGTGCCAGCAGACACCGACGGCGATCACCCGATAGGTACCGTCCTTCTCCAGGACCAGCTGCGCCAGAGGACCCGGCAGCCCGGGCCGGCCGTCCTGCACGATCCGCCAGTCGTTCGGTCCGCCGCCGGCCGTGTGATGACAGAGCACCCCGCGAATATCGAGGAAGTCGCCGTGCCCGCGCTCGCGCCAGCCGTCGTGCTCGATCACCGCCAGACCGGCACCGCGCAGCACATCGGCCAGCCATACCGGGTCTCCGCTCCAGCTCATCGGACCCTCCTGTCTCCGTGCCGTTCTTCGGCACCCGGATCACCGATCAGGCCGACTGTGCGACACAACCGATACCCGGGGCGTGAACTGCGGTGATAGTCAACCGCTCTACCTCACCGTAGTCCTTTTTCGGTCTCTTTACACCCTT
>JABFXT010000286.1 GCA_013361595.1 Nocardia sp.
CCGCCGGAGAGTTCGTGCGGCAGGGCGTTCTCGAATCCGCCGAGTCCGGTCATCTCGATGAGACGGTCGCATTCGGCCGCGGCCGTCCGTTTGTTCATACCGCGCATCTCGGCCTGCAGCAGGATGTTCTTGCGGACGGTCCGCCATTCCAGCAGCGCGGCACGCTGGAATACGTAGCCGATATTGCGCTGCGGGCCACGCACCGGGGCGGCGCCGAGCCGGACACTGCCCCCGCTCGCGTCGGTGAGCCCGGCGACGACTTTCAGCAGTGTCGATTTACCGCAGCCGGACGGGCCGACTATCGAGATGAATTCACCCCGGCGGACCTGCAGGTCGACCTCGTGCAGTGCGGTGACCTCGCCGCGTTTCGACGAGAACCGTACGGTCAGGTCGGCTACGGCGACCGCGGTATCGGGGCGGGCGATGGTATCGGTGGATGTGCTCATATCTTCACCTGCTCCGGTCACGGCTTGCTGGTGGGTGTGAACTTCGAATCCCAGTACTTGGCCGGTTCCTCGGCTCGGTCGAGGAGTTTCGCACTGCTGAGGACGTCCACGGTGGCGCGCCAATCCGCTTCGGAATTGGTTCCCGGTGCCTTACCCGCGGTCCCCGGTGTGCTGAGCAGCGGGATGGTCTGCTGCCACTGCTGCAGCAGTACCTCCTGCGGCGGCAACTGCGGATCCTTGCCTTCCATCGCGGCAACCGCTGCCTCCGGGTTCGCCACCGCGGCGGCGAATGCCTCACTGGTGGCATCCACCATGGCCTGTACCAGCTCGGGTGAGGATTCGATGGTGGCCTCGTTCGCGATCAGCCCGTTGCTGAAGAAGCTCAGGCCCTGATCCGAATATCGCAGGTAGCGGACTTCCCGGCCGCTCTTGTTCGCGATGGTGGGGCCCTGGTCGTGGGCGAAGCCGATGAGCCCGTCCACCCGGCCCGAGAGCATCGCCGACATCTTGCCCGCCGAGTCGAGGCTCTGCTGGGTCACCTGATCCGCCGGCACACCGGCCTTGTCGAGATAGACCGGAAAGGTCGTGGTCGGCGCGTCACCCGCGGATACGGCAATGGTCTTACCCGCCAGATCGGCCGGTGTCCGGATATCCGAATCGGCGAAGACCTGCACCGCCGACGGTGTGGTCTGCAGGAAGACGCCGACGCTCTTGATCTTGACGCCCTTGTCGATATTGCTCAGGACGGCCGGCGTATCGGCCCAGCCGAAGTCGGTCTGCTTCGAACCGGTGGCCTGCGCGGTCTTGGTCGAACCCTGCCCGGCCGAGATCTTCAGATCGATCCCGTGCTTCGCGAAGATTCCCTCCTGCACCCCGTAGTAGAACGGGGCGTGTTCGCCGTAGGGGTACCAGTTGAGCATCAGCGATACCGGGGTGGTCTCGCCGTCGGTGCCGGGATCCTTCGCGGCGGTGCCACCGCTCCCGCAGCCGGTCAATACCAGGACCGAGGCCACCGCCGCGGCGCCGATCGTCGTGAGTGTGCGAATTCCGAATTTCATGCGAGTTCTCCAGCTGTGACCCGGATACGGGTTGTTCGACATGCTCATACCGCGCCGGCGACCGAGGCCGTGGATCGACGGGAGGCGTGTCAGGGAATGAGGAACTGCTCGGCGATCTCGATGATCGCGAACAGGATGATGCCCAGCAGGGACATGATGATGAGGGCGGCGAACAGCATCGCCGTATCGATATTTCCGTTGGCTTGCAGGATCACGTAGCCGAGCCCCTCGTTCGCGCCGACGAACTCACCGACGACGGCGCCGGTGACCGCGAGGGTGGCGGCGATCTTGAGACCGGACATCAACTGTGGCAGCGATGCCGGAAAACGAACCTTCACGAACGTTTTCCAATTGCTCGCTCCCATGGTGGAGGTGAGCTCGAGTATCTCGGGATCCACCGAGCGCAGCCCGGCCATACCGGCGATGACGATCGGGAAGAATGCCATCAGGACCGCGACGAGGATCTTGGGGCTGGTACCGAATCCGAGCCAGACGATGAACAGCGGTGCGATCGCGATCTTGGGAATGACCTGCGCGAAGAGGATGAGCGGATACATCGTCCGCTCGACACCGCGTGAGTAGATCATCACCAGCGCGACGGCTTCGCCGATCAGTGCGGCGATGACGAAGCCGACCACCGTTTCGTAGGTCGTGACCCAGGTGTTCTGGAGCAGGTACGCCGAGTTGTCGGCCGCGGTGCGCCAGGTATCGGCCGGTGACGGCAGAATGTAGGGCTCGACGAGCTCGAACTCGGTGACGGCCCACCAGGCGACGACGAGCACGGCCACCAGGACGAGCGGCCGCCATACGGTCGACCACATATTGGACAGATAGGAGAGTTTCCGGCGCCGGGTGCGGACGGGTTGCGTCGCCCTCGGTGCGGAGGAACCGGCCTCGACGGACGTGACTACCGCCATCTGGAGTCCTAAAGCTAGTAGTGGAGCGGGGTTCGCACTACACCCGCTGGGAATGCGCTTTCCGAAGCTGGGACCGAGGCTAGTGTGACCGGACCCACAGCGTCAAGGACTTTCCGATCATCGCAGGTCAGAGCTTCCGCACAACGCTACTGCCGCGCAGGATCACCCGGCCGGGCACGAATTCGTGGATATGCGCGGCCGTCGCGGAGTCGTCGAGCGCGAGCGCGACGGCACGCTCGCCGATATCGACCAGCGACAGCGCCACCGTCGAAAGTCCGGGCACATGGTCGCGCAGCGTCGGGATATCGTCGAACCCGGCGACACAGATATCGTCGGGGACCGTGAGACCGAGCTCCCGCCACGCCGCGATCGCCCCGATCGCCATCACGTCGGTTACCGCGAAAACGCAGGGTGCGACCCCTCCGGCCCGGCCGGGCCGGATATCGAGTGCGGCGGCCAGCCGGCGGGCGGCACCGAAACCACCGTCCCGGGAGAAGTCTCCGGCGATCTCCACCAGGGGTGTCACCCCCCGGGCCGCGAGAGCTTCGACGAAACCGTTGCGCCGGTCGACAGCGGTCCTGATATTGCCCGGTCCGCCGATCACGGCGAAATCCCGGTGCCCCTGCTCCAGCAGGGCATCCGCCAACTGTGCCGAGGCCGCGTAGTTCTCCGGTTCCACGGCGGCGCCGAAGGACAGCGGCTGCCCGATCACGACAACCTTGCCGCCGTTGTCCAGATACCGCACGCACTCCTTCTCGAGATCGCGGTCGAGATCCCCGCTCTGGCGTGAGCCCGCCAGGATGATCGCATCGGCGCGGTGCGAGATGAAGGTGCTCACCGATTCGCGCTCGAGATCGAAATCGCGTTGCGTACTGGCCAGCAGGACGAGCTTGCCCGCCCCGCGCGCCGCTGCCTGGACACCCTGCACGATCGAGGAGAAATAGGGATCGGCGATATCGTGCACGACGAGTCCGATGAGTCCGGTCGACGCCCGCGCGAGAGCCTGGGCCTGGGCATTCGCCACGTATCCGAGTTCGGCGGCGGCGGCGCGAACCCGGTCGGCGACACCTTCACCGGGTACCCGCGACGAGCCGTTGAGCACGCGGGACGCGGTCGCCATGGAAACGCCCGCCCGGGTCGCGACGTCTTGCAATCTCACAGCCGCCATGGCTTCGTTCCTCGTTCTCTCGGTACGCGGGGCTTGACCGGACTTCGCGCCTAGCATAGCTTGGAAAGCGCATTCCGACGCTGACTTGTCCACTCGACGTATGCGGTTGCATCCGCACCGTCCACGACCCATTCTGCGGTCGTCGGCCACGCAAATCAGAAGAGGCACATACCAATGCCCGATTCCACTCCCCCACGCACGCTCCGCATCGCCATGAACGGCGTCACCGGTCGCATGGGCTACCGCCAGCACCTGATGCGATCGATCCTGCCGATCCGCGACGGCGGCGGCCTGCTGCTCCCGGACGGCACCCGCGTCCGGGTGGAGCCGATCCTGGTCGGCCGAAACGCCGCCAAACTGGCGGAGCTCGCCGACCTGCACGGTATCGCCGAATGGAGCACCGACGCCGCCGCCGTCATCGCCGATCCGTCCATCGACATCTACTTCGACGCGCAGGTCACCTCACGTCGCGCCGAGGCACTCGCGGCGGCGATGAAGGCGGGCAAACACGTCTTCACCGAGAAGCCGACCGCGGAAACACTGGCCGAGGCCGTCGAACTCGCCCGGGTGGCTGCGAACGCCGGTGTCACCGCGGGAGTCGTGCACGACAAGCTCTATCTGCCCGGCCTGGTGAAATTGCGCCGGCTGGTCGACGAAGGCTTCTTCGGCCGGATCCTCT
>JABFXT010000451.1 GCA_013361595.1 Nocardia sp.
AAGACAGCCTTTTCGTACAGCCCGAAATGCTTGCCGATCCGCTGCGCGTGCTCGAAACATTCGTCGCCGTACGCGTACTTCTGGGTCGGGATGTACCCGGTCTCCTCGAGCAGCGGCAGATAACAGTAGGCGTCGGAATCGCATTGGATGCCCGGATACCGGTTCCAGTACCAGGCGCCGCCGAAATCGCCGGCGAGTTCGATGACCCGGAAATCCTCGACTCCGGCCTGGACCAGCCGCGCGCCCGCGGTGAGCCCGGCCCAGCCGCCACCGAGGATCGCGACGTCGATCTCCTCGGTCAGCGGTTCCCGGGGCGTCACCGGGGTGTAGGGGTCGCCTTCGAAGAAGTCGGTGAACCCGTCCTCGGATGCCACGTACTGCTTCTGTCCCTCGGGCCGCAGCCGCTTATCGCGTTCGGCCAGATACTTGGCCCGCAACGCGGCGTGGTCGATCTCGGGGGTCTGCGTGGGTGCGCAGTTGTTCATTCGGATTCCTCGGTGGGGTGGATCGGGCCGGCGGCAGGGTCAGGTGAGGTCACGCGGTGCGCCGGTGCCCAGGTATTTCGCCAGGTTGTGGTGCAGGTTCACGACACTGCGCTCGCGATACGGATTCGGTTTCGGGCCCGAGAAGCCCAGTGTCTTCATGCCCTGCTGCACCGCGGCCATATTGTCGAAGTCCTGCGGCAGGACCGTGCGCCAGGCCGGGTCGCCCTCCGGAGTGTGGATCCATTCCGTTTCCGGCGCCTCACCTTCGGGGAAAAGCTCGTAGACCGCGGCCTCGAAGATGCATTTGTCCGGGTCGTAGCCGTAGGGCCGGGCGCTGTAGCAGAGCATGTTGTTCACCGCGTGACCGATCTGGAAGTTCGGGAAGATCTGCCACGCGGTACCGGCCGCCGCGACATCGGCCGGGGTGACCGTCGGCCAGACGACCCCGCGCTTCTCGTCGTCGGCACGGGCGGCGGCCAGCCAGTGCGCCATCACCTCCGGGCCCGGGGTGCCCTCGGGCAGTTCGTCGACGAGCCGCCGCGCCGCCTCCACCATCGTCCAGGTGGTGTTGGTGTTGGCGTTCTCCCAGGTGAAGTTCTGCAGTTCGATGGTGGATTTCCGGGCGTCGGGCCCGTGGCCGAGACGGATCTTGCCCTGGCTCTCCTCCTGGCCCTTCGGCGCGTCGTACCCGATATTGCTGTGTTTGCCCTGCGCCCGCGCCCAGCCCAGAAACATGCCGAAATTCATGAACTCCGGATGGGTGTAGGGGACGTGGTAGGTCTCCATGAAGGCTTCGAGAGCGACCTTCCAGTTGCAGTCGAACACCAGCCACCGCCGCCACCGGTAGCGCATGTTCTCCAACTGGAACGGATTCAGCAGCGTGGCCGCGGGTTCCAGGTACTCGCGCAGGGTTTCCGACGGATTCGGGTCCAGGTTGACGAAGATCCAACCGCCCCAGGTGTCGACGTGTACATCGACGAGCCCGTCCCTGCCCTCGGTGAGACCGCACGGCCAGTCCTCACGTTCGGGTACGAAGGTGTTGCGGCCCTCGAGGTCGTAACGCCAGCCGTGGAATCCGCAGACGAACTGCTTCTTCTGACCGTGGGCGTTGCGTTCGCCGGCCGGGGTGTCGACCAGGCGGCGGCCGCGGTGCGCGCACACATTGTGATAGGCCCGGATCCTGTCCGGTGCCGTCCGCACGATGATCAGCGAATCGTCGAGGATCTCGTAGGTGAGGTAGTCGCCGACCCGGGGGATCTCCTCGACCCGTCCCACCTGCTGCCAGACCTTGCGCCACAGTTTGTCGCGTTCGGCCTTGACGTAGTCCGGACTCAGGTAGGCTTCCACCCCGATCGTCATCGGCGCGGACAGCGGTTCGGTGTTCGTGGCGATATCGTCGACGGCCTCGGCTGTGTCCATTGATCGCTCGCTCATGGCGTTCTCCCACCCCGGGTCCGGGGACAGTCGGTGTCGGTGCGGTTCATTTCGGTGATCAGCTGGTGATCGCGGCGCGGAAACCCTCGTCCTTCAGGAACAGCGAGGTGTTGTCGGCGCCCAGATGGGTCCATTTCAGATTCAGCCCGCCGTCCACCAGCAGGGTTTGGCCGGTGATATAGGACGACAGCCGCGAGAGCAGGAACAGCACCGCGCCGGCCTGCTCCTCGGGGCGGCCGCGGCGGCCCATGGCGATGGCCGTCCGGTCCCGTTCGGGGTCGGTGTCCACATAGGTGCCCGAAGCCGGGGTCTCGGTGACGCCGGGCGCGATCGCGTTCACCCGGATATCGCTGAGCGCCAGTTCCACCGCCAGCGTCCGGGTGGCCGCCACCAGCGCGGCTTTCGCGGTGCCGTAGGCGATATGGAACGGCGCGGTGTTCATCCCGCTGATGGAGGACAGCGAGACGATCGACCCCGCCCGGCCCGCTGCCCTGATCTCCGCGGCCACGGCCTGGCTCATGAAGAACATCGATTCGAGGTTGTGGTGGAAGAGCGCCCGCCAGTCCTCGCGGGTGACCCGGGTCGCGGGCATCCAGGTGGCGGGCGCGGCGCCGCCGGCGATGTTCACCAGACCGTAGAGGTCGCCGTCGGCCCGGCGGGCCGCTGCCAGGACGGTGGCGACTCCTTCGTCGGTGGCGGCGTCGGCCTGCACCGGAATCACCTTCAGGCCCTCCCCCGCGAGAGGTTCCACATGTTTCGCGAGATTCTCGGCGCCGCGGCTCACCCCGAGCACGGTGGCGCCGGCCTGCGCGGCCAGCCTGGTCACCGCGGTGCCGATACCGCCGCCGCCCGCGCCGGACACGATCACCACGCGTCCGTCGAGCCCGAAGAAGTCGTCGGTCATGGATTCCTCACCCGTCCTTCCGGAACGCGAGCACACTGCCCTCAGCGTCGGCGGCGACGTAGAGGGTGCCGTCGGCGGCGGCGGTGATACCGGCGAACGGTCCCTGCGGCCCCGAGAACGGCGGCATACCCAGCAGCGGTTTCGGTGTCACTCCCGGCGGTGCGCCGACCGGCAGATTCCAGGCCAGGACTTCGCGGGCCTTGGTCTCCAGGTCGACCGAGACCAGACTCTTGGCCCCGGAATCGACCACCAGCAGCTGGGATCCGCGCACCAGGATCCCCTGCGGGGTGTCCAGACCGTCGACGACCGTGTCCACCCCGGCCGGGGTGACCGAGACGACGCGGCCCGCACCGGATTCGGCAACCAACAGAGTGCCGCCGCCGGTGAACGCCACCCCGAGCGGTTTCCGCAGCCCCGAGGCGAGCACATCGACACCGCCGCCGCTGTTCACCCTCAGGACGCGCCCGGTGCCGAACTCGGTGGTCACGACGACTCCGCCCGGGCCCACTTCGACCCCGTAGAGCTGATCGAACGGTGTTTCCGCGCCGGCCAGGAATTCGCATTCCCCGGTGGCCGGGCGCCAGCGGGCGATCTGGCCGCCCGCGGTGGCGACGACGAATTCGCCCGGACCGGTGGCGGTCACGCCGCGGGTGAACCCGGGATAACCCGGGCTGAACAGCATGCCCTGGGTTTCCAGCCCGTCCGCCCCGACGGCATAGAAGTAGGTACCGTCGGCGACGAAGAGGGTGCCGTCGGGGCCCACTGTCAGATCCAGCGGCCAGTTCAACCCACCGGGCAGGGTGGTGCGGGTTTCCCCACCGGGGAGGATCTCGGTGATCTCACCGGTGAAATTGGAGACGAACAGGCGCCCGTCCACCAGGGTGCAGTTGTCCAGGCCGGGGTTCAGCTGGGCCAGCAGGGTTTTCTCCCCGTTGCGCGGGTCGATCCGCAGCACCTGGCCCGAGGCCACCTGGGTGGAGACGATGAAACCGTCCGCGTCGAACTTCACCGAATCGGGTACCCCGAGATCGCCCGCGACGCGTTCGGGCTCGCCGCCGTCGGGATGGATCCGCCAGATCTCGTTGGTGCCCATCACCGGGTAGTAGAGGAGCCCGTCCGGCCCGACCTCCATCGCATTGGGCTGTTCGATGTTCTCCAGCAGGATGCGGGGGGCGCCGCCGTCGAGCGGCAGTTCCATGAGCCGGCCGCCCGGGCGGCACTCGTTCACGAACAACCGGCCCCGGTGCACGGTGATGCCGTTGGCGCTGGGCAGGTCCGCGCGCAGCAGCCGGGTGGTGCCGTCGGTGTGCCGGGCGCTGACCCGACCGTCCATCACCTCGGTGGCGTAGAGGGTGCCGTCCGGATGGAAGGCGCAGTCGTCCGGGGCGATGATATCGCCGCCCTTGGCGCTGACCGGCTCGATCGCGCCGGTATCGATCTCGAG
>JABFXT010000376.1 GCA_013361595.1 Nocardia sp.
GTGTCGTGATCACCGCGGGTGGCACCCGCGAGCCGCTGGATCCGGTCCGGTTCCTCGGTAACCGCAGTTCCGGGAAACAGGGGTACGCGCTCGCCAGAGTCGCCGCCCAGCGGGGTGCGCAGGTCACGCTCATTGCCGGGAACACCATCGAGATGGCGCCGCCCGCCGCCGTGGAGCTGGTCCACATCACCACTGCCGAGCAGTTGAAAACCGCTGTGGACAAGCACGCGGTGGGTGCGGACGCGGTCATCATGGCCGCCGCGGTCGCCGATTTCCGGCCCGCCTCGGTGGCCGCCGCAAAGATCAAGAAGGGTAAGGACGAACCCGACACCATCGCCCTGGCCAAGAACGAGGACATCCTCGCCGGTCTTGTCCAGGAGCGCCGGGAGGGTCGGCTGCCCGGAACGGCCATCGTCGGATTCGCCGCCGAGACCGGCGACGCGGACGGCGACGTGATCACTCACGCGCGGGCCAAACTGGCCCGTAAGGGCTGTGATCTGCTGGTGGTGAACGCGGTGGGTGACGGTAAGGCGTTCGAGGTCGATACCAACGACGGCTGGCTGCTGCGCGCGGACGGCAGTGAACAGGCGCTCGACCACGGATCCAAAGCGCTGCTGGCCAGTCGCGTCCTGGACGCGCTGGGGCCTCTGCTGAGTTGAGGCGCCGGGCTGTGCCCGCCGATCGTCGTATCCCGGTCGTCCTGTACCGCTTGCCGGAGTTCGGGAACGAGCGGTCCCCGCGCGGGGTGCGAACGCGATACTATCCAGCCCGCTCGAGGGTCGGCGTGCCGCTGCGCGGGCACGCCTCTATCGGAAACTTGTCCGGTCGGGTGTCCGAAACCCCAATCCGGCCGCCCGTTCTAATAGTCTGAGAGTCCAGGGTCGCGATCGCAGCCGTGCGCTACGGTCCCTCCCGGACACGAGTAACCGTTGAGGAAGAGGGAAACTGTGCGCACGTCCGGTAGCCGGCTATTCACCAGTGAGTCCGTGACCGAGGGTCATCCGGACAAGATCTGTGACGCCATCAGCGATTCCATCCTCGACTCACTTCTCGCCCAGGACCCCCGCAGCCGGGTCGCCGTGGAAACCATGGTGACCACCGGGCAGGTGCACGTCGCGGGCGAGGTCACCACCGAGGCCTATGCGGATATCCCGCATATCGTCCGGGAGAAGATCCTCGAGATCGGATACGACTCCTCGGCAAAGGGATTCGACGGCAACTCCTGCGGTGTCAATATCGCGATCGGGGCGCAGTCGCCCGATATCGCGCAGGGTGTCGACACGTCGCACGAAGCGCGGGTCGGCGGCTCCGACGACGAGATCGAACAGCAGGGCGCCGGCGATCAGGGCCTGATGTTCGGTTACGCCAACACCGACACCCCCGAACTGATGCCGCTGCCGATCGCGCTGGCCCATCGCCTGTCGCGCAAACTCACCGAGGTCCGCAAGACCGGTGTGCTGCCCTATCTGCGCCCCGACGGCAAAACCCAGGTCACCATCGAATACGAGGGTGACAAGGCGGTCCGGCTCGATACCGTGGTCCTGTCCACCCAGCATGCGGCCGATATCGATCTGGACAATCTGCTGGCCCCCGATATCCGGGAGAAGGTCGTCGACGCGGTCCTGGCCGAGATCGCGATCCCCGATCTGGACATCTCCGATATCCGGCTGCTGGTGAACCCGACCGGTAAGTTCGTGCTCGGCGGTCCGATGGGCGATGCCGGCCTGACCGGTCGCAAGATCATCGTCGACACCTACGGCGGCATGGCCCGCCACGGCGGCGGCGCCTTCTCCGGTAAAGACCCCTCGAAGGTCGACCGTTCGGCCGCCTACGCCATGCGCTGGGTCGCCAAGAACGTGGTCGCCGCCGGTCTGGCCGACCGGGTCGAGGTGCAGGTGGCCTACGCGATCGGTAAATCGGCGCCGGTCGGCCTGTTCGTGGAGACCTTCGGCACCGAGCAGGCCGATCCGGCCAAGATCTCGGCCGCCATCACCGAGGTGTTCGACCTGCGCCCGGGCGCGATCATTCGTGATCTGGATCTGCTGCGGCCGATCTACGCCCCGACCGCCGCGTACGGTCATTTCGGCCGCACCGATATCGATCTGCCCTGGGAGCGCACCGACCGCGCGGACAAACTGCGCGCCGCCGCCGGACTGTAAGTTCCACGTCCCGCGTGGATCGACCACCGGCCGACACCCCCGCCGACCCCGGGTCCGCGGGGGTGTCGGCCGAGTCGGGGGCGCCACGCCGCCGGACCGCCCGCGTGCCGAAGTCCGCACCAGCGGAACCGGCGGCGATCGAGAACCCCGTGGCCCGGGTGCTCCCGCTGCTCACCCCGGCGCATCTGGACCGCGATTTCGACTACCTGGTGCCACCGGAACTCGACGAGATCGCCCGGCCGGGCGTGCGGGTCCGTATCCGGTTCGCCGGACGGCTGGTGGACGGCTACCTGCTGTCCCGGCACGCACAATCCGATCATCCGGGCAAACTCGTCCGGCTGGAACGGGTGGTATCCGCCGAGCGGGTCCTCACGCCGGAGATCCTGCGGCTGGCCACGACCGTGGCATCCCGGTGTGCCGGAACTCGTGCCGATGTGCTGCGGCTGGCTGTGCCACCCCGGCATGCCAGGGTGGAGAACGGAGGGCCGGCGAAGAAGAGCGCGGGGCCGGAGCGGGACAGCGCGCCCGTTCCCCCGGATGACGAGCCGGTTTCGGAACTATCCGGGCCGCCCGGCGGATCCGGGCACCACGACGACCGGGCAGCGACGCAGACTGTCGCCGGGCCCGCGCTGCCCACCGGCTCGGCGGGGCCGCCGGCCGGCGCTGTCGACTCGAGCGCGGATAAGCCGGGGCGAACGGAATTCGACGTGGATCCCTCGGTCGGCTCGGGAACCGGTGATAGCCGGGACAACGCCGGCACCGAGAACGACCCGGTCGAGCCGAGTACCGGCGAGACGGATACCGGACCGGCAGGCGGTGACCGTGCCGGTTCACGGCGGGCACCCGCGGCCGTCGAAATCCCGCAGAGCCCGGTGCCCGGGCGAGGAGCGGATGGTCCGTCGGCGGACGAGCATTCGCAGCTGCGCGGTGAACCGGAGTACCCGGGGGTACCCGGTGCTGTCGACGCGTCGGCCTGGCGCCGGTACCGGCACGGAGACGCTTTCCTCACCGCGCTCGCGGACCACCGGGGTCCACGGGCGGCCTGGCAGGCGCTGCCGGGTGAGGACTGGGCCCGGCGCCTGGCCGAGCTCGCCGCGGTGGTGGTGGCGAGCGGTCGCAGTGCCGTACTGATGGTCCCCGACCAACGCGATCTGGACCGGGTACTGCGCGAATGCGTGCAGTTGGTGGGTGATTCGGCGGTCGGCCTCTCGGCCGGACTCGGTCCGGCGGCGCGGTACCGGCGCTGGCTGGCGGTCCTCCGCGGTACCGCACGAGTGGTGGTGGGCACCCGCAGCGCGGTGTTCGCGCCCGCCGCGGATCTCGGGCTCATCGCGATCTGGGACGACGGCGACGACACCTATGCCGAACCCCGCGCCCCGTATCCGCATGCGCGTGAAGTCGCCATGCTCCGGGCCCACGAGACCGGTGCGGCCTTCGTGGGAGCCGGATTCGCCCGGACCGCCGAGATCCAGGCGGTGGTGGAATCCGGTTGGGCTCACGATCTCCTCGCCGACCGGGCGACCCTGCGGGCGGCCGCTCCGCGGATCAGTGCCCCCGGTGATACCGATGCCGCGCTGGAGCGCGACCCGATGGCGCGGGCGATCCGCGTCCCCGCCGCGGCCTTCGCTGCCGCCCGGCAGGCGCTCGCGGCCGGAGCCGCCGTGCTGGTGCAGGTGCCCCGCCGCGGTTACGTACCGGCCTTGGCCTGCACGAAATGTCGTACGCCCGCGCGCTGCCGGCGATGCGTGGGTCCGCTGTCGTTGCCGGACCACCCGGGCGCCGATACCGGGGCCGCGCACAGCCCGGTCTGCCGCTGGTGCGGTCGTACCGAGGCGGCGTTCCGCTGTCCGGTCTGCGGCGGGCGGGTACTGCGCGCCGTGGTGATCGGTGCCGCGCGGACCGCCGAGGAACTGGGCAGGGCCTTTCCCGGCGTGCCGATCCGCGGATCCAGCGGTGCGGCCCTGCTGGATACGGTGCCGCCGGGTCCCCAGGTGGTGGTGGCCACCGTCGGGGCCGAACCGCTGCTCGCCGGTGGCTACGGGGTGGGTCGGTTGCTGGACGGCTGGGCGCTGCTCGGTCGCGCGGATCTACGCGCCGCCGAAG
>JABFXT010000615.1 GCA_013361595.1 Nocardia sp.
CGGTCGACGACCGGACCGTCGAAATCGTACTGAAGCGACCCTCTTTCGAGTTCCTGATCGCGCTGTCGGTGTACGGCACCAAGAACGTCCAGGACGGGGCCGCCGAATTCACCCACCCGGTCGGCACCGGGCCCTTCGTCTTCGACTCCTTCGAAGCCGGCCGGCAGTTCACCGCGCACCGGACCGAGAACTACTGGGACGGCGCCCCGGGTATCCAGCGGCTGCGCATCCTCAGCGCGGAGGCGGATGCCCGGCTGAACGCGGTACGCGGCGGCGAGATCGACTACGCCGACAACCTCACGCCGTCGGCCGCCCGGACACTGGCGGGCGGTTCCGGCGTCACGCTGGTGTCCACTCCGGGCAGCGGAATCTACTTCTTCGCCATGAAGACCGATCGCCCGCCGTTCGACAACCCGGACGTACGCCGCGCCGTCATGCGGATGGTCGACCGGACCGAACTGGTGAAGGTGGCGCTCGAAGGTCAGGGGGAGGCCGCCAACGATGTTTTCGGTAAGGGCTACCAGTACTACGCCGACCTGCCGCAGCACGAATACGATCCCGACGAGGTGGGCAGGCTGCTGCGCCGGGCCGGCGTCCGGGATCTGACCTTCGATCTGTTCACCGCCCCGGTCGCCTACGGGTTCGTCGAGGCCGCCCGGTTGTTCGCCGACCAGGCCGCCGCCTGCGGGGTGAAGGTGAACGTGGTGCTGGGTTCGAAGGACAGCTACTACACCGACGCGCTACGGACCGGGCAGCTCACGATGGGACAGTCCGGTCCGCTGCCGATCCCCAACCACTTCGCCTCGCGGCTGCTGACCGGGTCGCCGCAGAATCGCACCAAATGGTCCGATCCGCGGTTCGATTCGCTCTACGCCACCGCGCAGGCCACCCCGGATCCGCAGCGCCGCGCGGCACTCTATCGGGACATGCACGAAATACTGCACGACAGAGGAGGTTTCGTGTTCTTCGGTACCACGCACTGGAACAGTGCGGCCCGCGACAGGTTCCGGCAACTCCCGGCCGCCGTACCCAATTCGCACGACTGGGCCCGGTTCGACGCGGTCGCGCCGCGATGACCGCGTTGCGGCTCGACCGGGAGCGGGCACGGTACTGGGTCGAGCGCTGGGATCGCCAGCAAGAGCATTACATGCCCGACCGCGAAGCCCGTTTCGACGTGATCGGCGAGGTACTGACCGAGCTGATCGAGCGGCCGGATCCGCTGATCGTCGATCTCGGAGTCGGCCCGGGAACACTGGCGGATCGGCTGCTCGCCCGCCTCCCCGGTGCCACCGTCGTCGGGGTGGATGCCGATCCGCTGCTGCTCGCGCTGGCCGATTCCGGGTACGGATCGGCCCGGTTCCGAACCGTTTTCGCCGATCTCCGTGCGCCCGGCTGGTTCGCGGCGCTGGGGCTGGAGCGGGCACCGGACGCATTCGTGAGCACCACGGCCCTGCACTGGATGAACCGGTCGCCGTTGCGGGCGCTGATCGAGACGTGCGCACAGGCGCTGGCGCCGGGCGGAGTCTTCGTCGACGGTGACCACCTCTACGAAGGGCCGGACGGGCCACGGCTCGACGGTCTGGGCCGGGCGCTGACCGCGCGGCGCGCCGAACGGGTGGGTACCGCGACCGCGGAGGATTGGTCGGCGTGGTGGGCGGCGGTCGGGGCGGCACCCGAGCTCGCCGAGCTGGTGCGCCTGCGCGACGGCGGATTCGAGCACACGGTCACCGACCGGCCGGCCGTCGGCGACTACACGGCTTTCCTGCGCGCCGCCGGTTTCGCCGAGGCCGGAACGGTCTGGCAGTACGGTGACGACCGCGTCGTGGTCGGGATCCGGTAGCGGCCCGATGGCGGGGGATTCGTATGTGGTCCGCCGGTTGGTGCTGCGCCGCGCCGGGTTCGGCGTCGGCCAGCTGGTGGTTCTGCTCGTCCTGGTGTTCGTGTTGTCGCTGCTGCTGCCCGGCGATGCCGCCGATATCCAGAGCAACACCATCCTGAGCGAGGCACAGCAGCAGACCGCGCGCCGGCTGCTCGGGCTCGATATCTCGCCGGTGACCAGATTTCTCGATTGGATCGGTGGTGCGCTGGGTGGTGATCTGGGCACCTCCTACGCCGGCGGCGAGCCGGTCGGCACCGTGATCGCCGGTCCGTTCCTGATCACCGGGCTACTCGCCGGAACGGCACTGATCCTGCTGGTCCCGATCGTGGTGCTCGCGGGGTTCGCGGCGGGAACGCGCCCGGGATCGGCGCGAGACCGGGTGATCACCTCGATCAGTATCGGATTCGATTCGATTCCCGATTTCGTCCTCGCCGTCCTGCTGGTGACTTTTCTGTCGATCCGCCTGGAGCTGTTCCCCGCGACCTTCCTGGGCGTCGATCCGGGCACTCTGCTGGAACGGCCCGATTATCTGGTGCTTCCCTTGATCGTCACGGTGGCCCGGGTCGCGGCGCCGCTGGTGCGGCTGGTGCGAGCGGGTGTTATCGATGTGCTGGACCGGCCGTATATCGCCCAGGCCCGCCGTGCCGGAGTGGGCCGGGTATCGCTGCTGGTGCGGCATATCGCGCCCAACGCCCTGGCTCCGGCGATGCAGGAACTGGGCCGCACCGGGGACGGGCTGCTGTCGGGGGTGTTGATCGTCGAAGCCGTTTTCGCCGTCCCCGGTATCGCCACGGAGCTGATCGGCGCCATCGCCAACCGGGACGACCCGGTGATCCTGGCGATCGTCACGGTCACCGGAACGATCGCCGTCGTGGTGAACACGCTGATCGATATGGCCGGCTACCGGATGCACCCGCACGCCGTCGCGGAGCAGCGCGGATGACCCCGCGGCGCTGGTCGTATTCGGTGCTCGTGGCGGTGCCCCTGATATTCGCCCTGGCCGGACCACTCCTCACGCGATCGGCCCCGGCCGGGCGCGCGGCGCCGTTCGGACCCTCGCAATGGTCGCCGCTGGGTACCGACCGGTTGGGGCGTGATGTGCTGGCGGCAGCGCTCACCGGCGGGCAGAACTTCCTCCTGACCGCACTGCTGACCGTTCTCGGCGCCTACAGCGCGGGACTTCTCATCGGCGTGGCCGCGGCCGCCGCGCCGCGGGTCTGGCTCGACGAACTCCTGATGCGCCCGATCGATGTGCTGTTGTGTGTGCCGTCGCTGCTGATCATCATGGTCGCCGCGTTGCGCACCCAGGGGTCGGCGCCGGCGATCGCGGGCGCGATCGGCCTCGCGCTGCTGGCCCCGATCGCGCGGTTCGTCCGGATGGCGGCCGCCGGTGTGGTGCACGGGCCGGTGATGGACGCACTGCGGATGCAGGGCCGGGGTCGCGCCTTCCGCTATGGGCGTTACGCGACGCGCGAAATGGCCCGGCCGATCGCCGCCGACCTCGGGGTCCGGTTCACCGCGGCGGTCTACTTCCTCGCCTCCGCCAATTTCCTGGGACTCGGCTTCGACACCACCTCCACCGACTGGGCGGTATCGGTGGCGGCCAACAAGGACGCTCTGCTGATCGCGCCGTGGGCGGTGGCGCTGCCCGCCGCGCTGATCGTTTCCCTCGTGGTCGGTACGAATCTCCTGGTCGACGATCTGCTCGCCGATCCGCGGGCGGTCGCGGCCGGTGATCTGCGCCGGGCGGGTGGATATGCCTGATCGGCCGCTGATCTCGGTACGTGCCCTCGGGGCCCGCGCGAACGGCGCGGTGATCCTGCGCGATATCGGATTGGATATCGCGCCCGGCGAGATCCTCGCGCTGTTCGGGCCCTCGGGTGCCGGTAAGACGACCGTCGCCGGCGCTCTGGCCGGCGCCGCCGGGCCCGGGATCGAACTGTCCGGCGAGATCCGCCGGGTGCCGGAGGTCCGGGTCGGGTACCTGCCACAGCATGCGGCGTCGACACTCAACCCGGCCCGGCGGATCGGTGCGGCACTGAGCGAACTGGTGGCCCTGCAACACCGGCGGGCCGGCGGCGGACGGTTGCGGGCCGGTGAGCGGCGGGCGCGGATCGCCCGGTCGCTCGCCGCGGCGGCCTTCGATCCGGACGACCGCGCACTCGCCACGATGCTGCGCAGGTATCCGTTCGAATTCTCCGGCGGCGAGCGGGTCCGGCTGGCGTTGGCCCAGGTCCTGGCCGGCCGGCCCGATGTCCTGGTGGTCGACGAACCGACCGCCGGCCTGGACGCACTCGCCCGTGCCCTACTACTCGACGGATTGGCGGGATTGCGTTCCGCGGGTACGGCCGTGGTCCTGATCACCCACGATACGCGCGC
>JABFXT010000351.1 GCA_013361595.1 Nocardia sp.
ATCCTGGGCGACCGCGACCTGGCGGAGGGCACCGTCGGACTGAAGGATATGCGGACCGGCGACCAGCGCCAGGTTCCGCAGGACGAGATCGTCGCCACGCTGACGGCCTAGTCGTGCCGGACCCCTGGCCCACGCGGTGGGTCGGGGGATCGCCCACGAAACACGCACCGGCCGACGGGGCATAGTACTGTCCGGTGCGACCCATCCGCCGGACCGAAGAGCGCCTGCCGTGACCGATGCACCCCCGCCCGACGCCGGACAACGCCTCGGGCTGGATCTGGTGGCTCCCGAGGTGTACGCGCCGGTCCTGCGGCGGCTGGCGCTCGTCGCCCTCGCTCTCGCCCTCGCAATCGGCGCGGTCACCGGCCTGGTGTTCGGTCCGCTCCCCGGGCTGGTCGCCGTCCTGGTGGTGGCCCTACCGGCCGCGGGGTACGTCGCGGTGGCCCGGCGGCGCCGGCTCTGGCTGCGCGGTTCCACAATCGGTGCCCAGACCTTGACGCGGACCCGGACACTGGATGTTGCGGCGGTCACCGGGGTGGAACTTCTGGTATATCCCGGGCGGTTGAGCAGGCTGGTTCTCCGGCTCACCGCCGGACCGGACCGGCAGCTGGTCCCGCTCGCGATGTATACCGATGCCGGGAGCGGCCGGGAGTTGCATCTGCTGGGCCTGCGGCGGCTGGCCGACGCACTGGTGCGCAGCGAACTCCCGGCGGCGCTCGCGGTCGCCGATCTGCTGGTACACCAACTTCGCGCCGAAGCGCGCGACGCGGCGCTCCCCGAACGTCCCCTCTACCGGGCGGTGACCCTGACCCGGGCCAAGGACTACGTCACACCGATAGTCCTGACCGACGCCGAGATCGCGACCCTGTACTGATCCGGGTTCCGGCGGCGGATCCACTTCGCCGGGTATGCGCCGTCCGGGTCAGCCCACGGTCCAGGTCTCCGGTCCGGTGAGCAGATTCTGCAGCGAATCGGCGGTCACCGGGAACCGTTCCCGCGCCGCGGCGGTCTGGGCACGGACACCGTCGTCGTAGGTGGGCCGATCCACCGCTCGGAAGACTCCGGTGACCACATGGTCGAGGTCCTGATCGGAGAGGCGGGAGAGCGCGTAGGCGTATTCCGGGTCGTCGGTATGCGCGTCGTGGACGATGATCTCGTCCTCCGGCACATTCGCCGCGGGCACGACCGCCAGGCCGAACCCGCGCCGGACCACCGCGAATTCGTTCTCGGCACCGAACCGTAGCGGGGCGCCGTCGCGCAATCGGATGAGCCGGGATTCGCTGTCACCGCGGCGCAGCACATCGAAGGACCCGTCGTTGAAGATGGGGCAGTCCTGCAGGATCTCCACGAACGAGGTGCCTCGGTGTTCGGCGGCCGCACGTAACACCTCGTTCAGACCGGTGCGGTCGGAGTCCAGCGCCCGCGCGGCGAAGGTCGCCTCGGCTCCGAGGGCCACCGACAAGGTGTTGAACGGGTGGTCCACCGAACCCATCGGCGTCGATTTGGTCACCTTGCCCGGTTCGGAGGTGGGGGAGTACTGGCCCTTGGTCAGCCCGTAGATCCGGTTGTTGAACAGCAGGATCGTCATATTGACGTTGCGGCGCAGCGCGTGGATCAGATGGTTGCCGCCGATGGAGAGGGCGTCGCCGTCGCCGGTGACCACCCACACCGACAGATCCGGCCGGGTCACCGCCAGGCCGGTGGCGATGGCCGGGGCGCGGCCGTGGATGGAATGGATACCGTAGGCGTCGAGGTAGTAGGGGAACCGGCTCGAGCAGCCGATCCCGGAGACGAACATCAGATTCTCCCGGCGCAGGCCGAGATCGGCCAGGAAACCCCGCACGGTGGCGAGGATGACGTAATCACCGCAGCCGGGGCACCAGCGGACTTCCTGGTCCGAGGTGTAGTCCTTGGCCTTCTGCGGACCGTCCGCGGTCGGTACTCCGGACAGGCCGGAGACCGGGGTGAGCCCCAGCTCGGTGCCGGTCAGCGATGTTTCGACGATGGTCATACTGCGCCCCCGTTCGTACGATACGTAGCCCGGGCCCGCGCGGCGCGGGCCTTGTCGCGTTCCAGGCCGGCCAGGGTGCCGTCCAGGGCCGCGTCGATGACATCGACGAGTTCCCCGGCGGAGAACGCCGTACCGGCGACCTTGGTCCATGGCTGGACATCCACCAGGTACTTCGCCCGCAACAGCATGGCCAGCTGGCCGCCGTTCATTTCCGGCGCGACCACCGTGGGATACCGCCGCAGCACCTCACCCAGATCGGGCGGCAGCGGGTTCAGATGCCGCAGATGCACCTGCGCCACCTGTCCACCGCGGCGCCGGACCCGCCGGCAGGCCTCACCGATCGGACCGTAGGAACTACCCCAGCCGACCATCAGCACCTCGGCCGCGCCGCCGGGATCGTCCACCTCGGCGGGCGGTACCGGGATTCCGTCGATCTTGGCCTGCCGCAACCGCACCATCAGATCGTGGTTGGCCGGATCGTAGGAGAGATCGCCGCTACCGTCGGCCTTCTCCAGACCACCGATCCGATGGGCGCGGCCCGCGGTGCCGGGCACCGCGAGCGAGCGCGCCAGCGTTTCCGGATCGCGGGCATACGGCCGGAAATCGTCCTCGTCGCCGGTATCGAAACCCGGGTCGATCGGGTCGAGGTCGTGCACTGCCGGGATGGACCACGGCTCGGATCCGTTGGCGATCGAACCGTCGGAGAGCAACAGCACCGGCGTCCGGTAGGTGACGGCGATCCGCGCGGCCTCGACCGCGACGGCGAAGCAGTCGGCGGGAGAACGCGGCGCCAGGACGGCCACCGGGGATTCGCCGTTGCGCCCGAAGAGCGCCTGCAACAGATCGGCCTGCTCGGTTTTGGTGGGCAGCCCGGTCGACGGGCCACCGCGTTGCACATCCACGATCACCAGCGGCAGTTCGGTCATCACGGCCAAACCGACGGTCTCGCTCTTCAACGCCAGCCCGGGACCCGAGGTGCTGGTGACCCCCAGCGCGCCGCCGAGGGACGCTCCCAGCGCCGCGCCGATCCCGGCGATCTCGTCCTCGGCCTGGAAGGTGGTCACCCCGAAATTCTTGTGTTTGCTGAGTTCGTGCAGGATATCGGAGGCCGGGGTGATCGGATAGGTACCCAGGAACAGCGGCAGACCCGCGAGCGAACCGGCGGTGATCAGGCCGTACGCCAGTGCCGTGTTACCGGTGATCTGCCGGTAGGTGCCGGCGGGTAGAACGGCCGGGGCGATGCTGTAGGTGGTGGCGAAGGCCTCGGTGGTCTCGCCGTAGTTCCAACCGGCCCGGAAAGCGAGAATATTGGCCTCGGCGATATCCGGTTTCGCGGCGAACTTCTCCCGCAGGAATTTCTCGGTGCCGCCGATGGGCCGCCCGTACATCCAGGACAGCAGCCCCAGCGCGAACATGTTCTTGGCGCGCTGCCCGTCCTTCTTGCCGACCCCGGTGGATTCGGTGGCGGCCAGCGTGAGCGAGGTCATCGGCACCTGATGCACCACGAAGTCGGCAAGACTGTCGTCGGTCAGCGGATCGGCGGCGTAGCCGACCTTGGCGAGATTGCGCTTGGTGAATTCGTCGGTGTTGACGATGACGGTGCCCCCGCGAGGCAGCTCGCCCAGATCGGCCTTCAACGCGGCCGGGTTCATCGCGACCAGGACATCCGGCCGATCGCCGGCGGTGAGAATATCGTGATCGGCGATCTGGATCTGGAACGACGAGACACCCGGCAGCGTGCCCTGTGGCGCCCGGATCTCGGCAGGGAAATCGGGCTGGGTGGCGAGATCGTTGCCGAAGGCCGCCGCCTCATGGGTGAACCGGTCGCCGGTGAGTTGCATACCGTCGCCGGAATCGCCCGCGAAGCGGATGACGACACGATCCAATTGTGCTGTGCCGGAATCTTTCCCGGCATCCGCGGTCTCAGGGCGGCCGATGCTGTCGTGGTGCGAAACCATATGCGTGCTTCACTTCCTCGTCGAAATGAGCTGCCGGTCGCCAACCTACCCCGGTGCGGGGTCGCCGCGCCGGAAAAGCGCGGGCCGGGTCGGCGGCGGGAGCGGAACGAGGCGCTGGTGCGTCTTTTGTGTCCGGTACCCACCAGCGTAGGCGTACCTCCGCGTTCGCTGCGGCCGTGCGCTCTGTGCGTACCTCCGCGTTCGCTGTGGCCGTGCGCTCCTTGCGTACCTCTGGGTTCGCTGCGGCCGTGCGCGTCGGCCTTCGCCCGGGATGCATTTT
>JABFXT010000152.1 GCA_013361595.1 Nocardia sp.
GGACCCGCTTCGTGGGCGCCGGCGGAAATGGTTCGGGGAGTTCGGGTTCCGGAACCTCGGCCAGTTCCCGGGTCTCCGACGGGCCGCCGACCAGCACCTGGCAACCGGCCGGTCGATGGGCGGCATGCGAGACCTCGGCGGCATCGACATATCCCGGGCGGTAGACACCATAGGGCGAGCCGTTGCCGGGCGGGGCGGTGAAACTGCATCCCGGATAGCTGGCCAGGGCGAGTTCGACGGCGACGCTGGAGAAAGCGCGCCCCACCTTGTTCGGGTCGGGGTCGCGCACTACACAGCGCAGCAGGGCGCTGGCCTGTTCCTCGGTATCGGCGTCGGCGCGGTCCAGCCGGGCCAGGGTCCAGTCCAGTTCGGCCGGGCGCTGCGGCAACCAGGACTCCAGTTGCCGCCGGGCCAGCGCGGCCTTCTCCTCGATATCGAGACCGGTGAGGATGAACTCCATCTCGTTGCGGAAACCGCCGAGAGTATTGAGCGAGACCTTCAGTGTGGGTGGCGGCGGTTCTCCCTCGACCCCGCGGATCGCTACCCGGTCGGGCCCGTCGGCCGCGAGTTCGACCGTATCGAGCCGGGCGGTGACATCGGGACCGGCGTAGCGCGCACCCTGGATCTCGTACATGAGCTGCGCGGCAACCGTATCCACGGTGACCGCGCCGCCGGTGCCCACGTGTTTGGTGATGACGCTGCTGCCGTCCGCGCGGATCTCCGCGAGCGGGAATCCGGGCCGGCCGAGGTCGGGGAGTTCGGTGAAGAACGCGAAATTGCCGCCGGTGGCCTGGGTGCCGCATTCGATCACGTGACCGGCCACCACCGCCCCGGCCAACCGGTGGTAATCGGTGCGTTTCCAGCCGAAATGCGCGGCGGCCGGCCCCACCACCACCGAAGCGTCGGTGACCCGCCCGGTGATCACCACATCCGCACCCGCTTCCAGGCATTCGGCGATACCCCAGGCCCCGAGGTAGGCGTTGGCGGTGAGCGGCGATCCGAGGCCCAGTTCGGCGGCACGGCCGGTGAGATCGTCGCCGTCCACGTATCCGACGCGGACCTCCAGGCCGAGCCGGGCCGCCAGTTCCCGTACCTTCTCCGCCAGTGCGGCCGGATTCAGGCCGCCGGCATTGGTGACGATCTGGACATCGCGTTCGAGCGCCAGGCCGAGGCAGTCCTCGAGCTGGCGCAGAAAAGTCTTGGCATAGCCGAGGCCGGAGTCCTTCATCCGGTCGCGGCCCAGGATGAGCATGGTCAGTTCGGCGAGATAATCGCCGGTCAGGACATCGAGCTGCCCACCTTCGAGCATTTCGCGCATTGCGCCGAACCGGTCCCCGTAGAACCCGGAACAGTTACCGATCCGGATCAGGCCGGGATCGGCAGCCAGACCACTCATGAGCGGTTTCGCCTCCCTACCGCGGCACCGGGTCGCCGGTATGCGCCCATGGCTGTCCGCGTACCGCCCCAGCATCACAGGCGGCCGGTAAAAAATCAAGCACGCGTGCTTGTTAATTTCCCGGGCCCGGACCCCAGCCCGCGCTGACGCGAAGACCAGGCACAATAGGGTTCCGTGTCCACCGATGTCGCCGTAGTTCTGCTGTTCACCCTCGCCGGATTTCTCATCGGCGGCGCCTACACCACCTGGAAGACCGCCCGGCCGCTGTCGGCCGCGCTGGGAGTATGCGCCGTCCTCGCGGCGGTGGGCGCGGTGTTCTGGTTGCTCTGAGAAACCAGGACCCGCACAGCGAACCCGGGGCCTGGGCGCCCCATCCGCGAACCGGACACTTGACCAGGTTTCCGAGGCCGCACCAGGGGCAACACTGAGGGCACGGCGCGCTGCGCGACAGGCCGGAGTCGCGGTGAACCAGAGCCCGGGCCGGGCGCTCGGACTCCACCGGACACGTCCCCTGGCACCGCACCGCCGGAACACGCGCCGGCCCTGCCCCTCTGCGCCGGGCACGGCCGGCGCACTTTCCCGCATCGAGGCGACGGCCGGGCAGCCACCGGCCGCGACGGCATACCGGCCGGCTACAACCAGCCCATCCGTTCGGCGGCTCGCACCGCCTCGGCGCGGGTCCTGGTGGAGGTCTTGCCGATGGCAGCGGACAGATGGTTGCGTACCGTTCCCTCGGAAAGATGCAGACGCCGGGCGATCACCGCCGCGGTGCCGCCGTCCGCCGCGGCCGCCAGCACTTCGCGCTCCCGAGCCGTCAACGGCGACGTACCCGCTGTCAGGGTTTCGGTGGCCAATGCCGGATCCACCACTCGCAAGCCCATATGGACGCGGCGGACCGCATCGGCCAGTTCCCGGGCGGGAGTGTCCTTGACCACGAACCCGCCCGCGCCGGCGTCGATCGCCCGGCGCAGATAGCCGGGCCTGCCGAAGGTCGTCACCATGAGCACCCGCACCTCGGGATGCCGCGCGCGCAGTTCGGCCGCCACGGCGATACCGTCGGGCCCCGGCATCTCGACATCGAGCAGCACCACATCCGGCTTCGTCCGCGCGACGGCTTCCAGTACCTCATCACCGCGTCCCACCTCGGCGACCACCTCCAGATCGGATTCCAACCCGAGCAGTGCGGCCAGCGCGCCACGGACCAGCGCCTGATCGTCGGCCAGCAGCAGCCGGATCACGACCGGACCGTCCTACGCACCGCCGCGGCCACCGGACCGGGCCGCCGCGCCATCGTGGTCATCGGATACCGGGACGCGCACCCCACCGACGACACCTCGTTCCGGAACTGTGACGGCCACACGGACTCCTCCTCCTACCGGCTCCGACAATGCCACGACTGCCCCGGCCGCCGCGGCGCGTTCCCGCAACCCCGCCAGGCCGGATCCGGATCCGGCCGCACCGATCCCACGCCCGTCGTCGGTGACCTCGATACTGTGCGGCGTCACCGTGACGACACAGCGGCGGGCTCCGCTGTGCCGCACCACGTTCGTCACCGCCTCCCGCAATACCCAGCCGAACAGTTCGTGCTCCCCCGGCGGTAGCCCCTGCGGGTCGGGCAGCTCGGCCGCGATACCGGCGGCGTCGAGCGCGGTGCGCGCGTTACCGAGTTCCCGGCGCAGACTCACCTCGCGTAGGCCGCCGACGGTATCGCGGACCCCGGCCAGCGCGTCTCGCGCCAGGGTCTCGATATCGGCCAGTTCGGTCCTGGCCCGCTGGATATCGATATCGAGTAATCGCTGGGCGAGCTCGGTTTTCACGGTGATGACGGTGAGCGAATGGCCGAGGATGTCGTGCACATCGCGGGCCACCCGGTCGCGTTCGGCCGCGATGGCGAGTTCGGCCTGCTGACGACGGGCCAGCTCGGTCAGCCGCGCACCACGAACACCCAGTTGCCGCAGGGTCCAGATCACAGCGGGGACGAAGGCCACGTACAGCGGGATACCGGACAGTCCCGGCACAATCAGTACGGGCAGCAGGATCGCGAGCACGACCGCCACACAGACAACGGCCGCGCCGCGAGCGGGCAACCGGAATACGGCGACGACCGCGATGTAGAGAATGCACGGCACCACGGCGACGCCGAGCAACACCACCAGCACTCCCACGCACAGCACCATGACCGCGAGCAGCGGCCACACCCGGCGATCGGCGGCCGGCGGGGTCAGCGGATCACGCCGACCGGGTTCGCGCAGACCTGCCAGCGACCACATGATCAGCGCCGCGTACCCGGCCAGGGCCAGAGTCGCCACCAGCGCGGCCGGTTGATTGTGTTGCCGCCAGAGCTGCAGGACCGGGGTCACCAGATACGCGAGCCACACCACCGCGATCAGGGCGCCCAGCCGGCTGCGGCCGCTACCGTCCGCCGCGAATACGCCGGTGCGGGCCAGCCGCTCCAGGGAACCGGTCGCACGCAGCGCCATGGCGCGGGGCCTCACGCGCGACCCCGAATCGAATCGGCGGCAGCTGTCCCGCCACGGAGCCGGCGGCCGGCGCGGTGGTCGATCACGAGGACCGACCGTACCGAAGGCCGCCGCACCCACGGCGGCGGCATCGGTATCGGCTCCCCGGGTCGCATCGCCGCTCAACGCGCGGTATCGCGGCGGAACATCAGGGCCGCACCGCCGACGAACACGAAGGTCCAGAGCGTGATGTTCACGACCGCCAGGATGATCGAGGAGCCGCTCGTCGCACCGAACGGCATCCGGACCAGGGTCGCCACCCCATTGGTGGGCAATAGCGCCGAGACGGTGCCGAACCAGCCGTGCAGCGGAATGAACAGCCCGCCGCCG
>JABFXT010000350.1 GCA_013361595.1 Nocardia sp.
ACGAGATCGGCCAGCCCGCCGCCGTACGCGGGATCGTCCGGGCCGCGCCGCGCGCCGAGGTGTACGAATCCAAGCTGGTATCGGGTGATTTCGGTCTAGTGGCCGGTTCGGTGGCCACCCGGTGCACCTGGCCGCAGGTGCGCGACTGGGTGGGCTGGATCGACGGCAGCAACCCGCTGCCCGAGGAGATCGCGCCGATGTCCGAGCATGTATCGGAGGGGGCGCCGCGTACCGCGCTGCGCCGCGCGGTACACACTGCGGCTGCCCTGGCCGAAGCGGGTGCCGAAGTGGGCCGGACCCTGGAACATCTGGCCGCGAACACGGTGCGCGGTTCGGTCGGCGTGGTGGAGGGCGCCGCGCGTACTCTGCCGCGGCTGACCCGGCTCGGCACGATCGAGGCGAGTACCCGGATCTCCATCGGCCGGTTGATGGCCGAGCAGGCCCGCCGCTCCCCGCGCGGCGAATGCTTCCTCTTCGACGACCGGGTGCACAGCAATGCCGCCGTCGATATCCGGATCGACAATGTGGTGCGCGGGCTGATCTCGGTCGGGATCCGCCCGGCGGCCCGGGTCGGTGTGGTGATGGAGACCCGGCCCAGCGCGCTGGTGACCTTGGCGGCCCTGTCGCGGATCGGCGCGGTCGCGGTGCTCATGGCGCCGGAGAGCGATCTGGACAGCGCGCTGGCGCAGACCGGGACGACGATCCTGGTCTCGGACCCCGAGAACGTCCGCCATGCGGTCGCCACGGGTGCCCGGGTATTCGTGCTGGGTGGTGGTGACACTCGTGGCCTGGCGGTGCCCGCCGGTACCGATGTCGTCGACCTCGAACAGATCGATCCCGAACGGGTCCGGATTCCGGGCTGGTACCGTCCGAACCCCGGCCGGGCGCGGGAGCTGGCCTTCATCCTGGTCGCGGGTGTCGGCGATCGCCTCGATATCAAATACATCACCAACCACCGGTGGGCGCTGTCGGCGTTCGGCACCGCCTCGGCGGCCGATCTGGACAACAAGGACACGGTGTACTGCCTGGCGCCGCTGCACCATTCGTCCGGGCTGCTGGTCAGCCTGGGCGGCGCGATCGCCGGCGGCAGCCGGATCGCGCTGGCCCGCTCCCTGGATCCGGCCCGATTCGCCGAGGAAGTGCACCGGTACGGGGTCACCGTCGTGACCTACACGTGGACGATGCTGCGCGATATTCTCGACGCCGAGGTCTTCCCCGAGGGGCACGCGCATCCGGTGCGCCTGTTCATCGGTTCCGGTATGCCCGCCGGGCTGTGGCGGCGCACCATCGAACAGTTCGCTCCGGCGCGGGTGCTCGAGTTCTACGCCTCCATCGAGGGGGATGTGGTGCTGGCGAATGTGCCGGGAGTGAAGTTCGGTTGTAAGGGCCGTCCGGTCCCGGGGACGGCGCGCGTGGAACTGGTCGCCTACGATCCGGTGTCCGGACAGGTCCAGGTGGACGACAACGGCTATGCCCGGCGGTGTGCGGACAACGAGGTCGGACTGTTGATCGGCTCGGCCGGGGCCACGGTGGACCTGTCACTGGGTGGATTACGCGGAGTATTCGAGCCGGAGGATTCCTGGTTGCCCACCGAGAACCTCTTCCGGCGGGACAGCGACGGTGACTATTGGCTGGTCGACCGTATCGACACGGTGATCCGGACGCGCCGCGGGCCGGTGTTCACCCAGCCGATCGTCGACGTGCTGAACGATATCGCCGCCGTCGATATGGAGGTGGCCTATGCGCTGCCGGCCCGTGACCGGGTGCTCGCCGTCGCGGCGGTGAGTGTGCGGCCCGGATTCCGGCTCGAACCCGCCGATATCACCGATGCCCTGCGCTCCCTGGCGCCGGAGCAGCGCCCGGACCTCGTCTATATCGTCGACGATATTCCGCGCAGCCCCTCCTTCCGGCCCTCGGCGCATGCCGTCGCGGCGGCGGGCGGTCCGCAACCCGGGCCGCGGACCTGGTGGTACGAGCCCGAATCGGAGAGTTACGCCGTTCTCACCGATACCGATACGGTCTGGTTGTGACCGGTCGCCGCGCCGGGTTCAGCACCGGTAGGCGGTGACGGCGTCCAATACCCGGTCGAGCTGGTCGCGAGTGAGCATGGGCCACAGCGGCAGCCGCACGATGGTCGCCGCGAACCGGGCGCTGCGGGTGCACGGGTACGGCGTCCGGCCGTATTTGAGCCCCGCGGCGCTGGAATCGAGTGGTACGTAATGGAACGGCGCCACGATTCCGTGGTCGGCGAGGTGCCGGATCAATCCGTCGCGCGCCTCCTCGGTGGGCATTCGCAGGTAGAACAGGTGAGCGGTGTGCCGCCGGTCCGGCGGAACCGTCATCGGCGCCACCCCGTGGTCGGCCGCCCATGAGCCGAGTCCGGCCGCGTAGGTGTGCCATACCCGGTGGCGGGCCCGCTGGATGGTGTGGAATTCGGCGAGCTGGGCATCGAGTACGGCGGCATTGAACTCGCTGGGCAGATAACTGGACCCGATGTCCTGCCAGGAATATTTGTCCACCTGGCCGCGCAGGAACCGGGCGCGGTCGGTGCCTTTCTCCCGCATGATCTCCGCCCGGCCCATCAGGATATCGTCGGAGAGCAGCAGCGCGCCCCCTTCACCGCAGTGCACGTTCTTGGTGTCGTGGAAACTCTGCGTGCCCAGGGTGCCCAGAGTTCCCAGGGCGTGGCCCCGCCAGGTTCCGCCCAGGCCGTGGGCGTTGTCCTCGATCAGGGCGAGACCGTGCCGGTCGGTGAGCTGCCGCAGCGCAGCCATATCGGCCGCCACCCCGCCGTAGTGCATAACGACGATCGCTTTGGTGTGGTCGGTGACCGCGGCCGCGGCGGCCTGCGGGTCGATATTGCCGGTGGCACTGTCGATATCGACGAATACGCAGGTCGCGCCGTGCACCGCGAAGGCAGTGGCGGCGGAGGTGAACGCGAAACTCGGGACGATCACCTCGTCGCCCGGCCCCAGTTCCAGCAGCAGTGCGGCCAGTTCCAGGGCATGTGTGCACGAGGTGGTGAGCAGTGCGTGGCGCGCGCCGGTGATCTCGCGGAGTTTCGTGGTCGCGGCGGCGGTGAACCGGCCGTCACCGTGACAGTGGTCGGAATCGAGTACCGCGGCGACATTGGCCAGTTCGGCCGCCGACCGGTAGGGCCGGCTGAAGATGATCCGGCCGCTCACCCGGCCGCCACCTCGGCGGGCTGCCGTACTTCGGGGTCGTACGCTGCACCCGGTGGCCGGGGCGTCGGCGATTCCACCGTCAGATACAGCGGTTTGCCGACCAGGATGTGCAGAACCACCCCGAGATACTCGGCGATGAGCCCGAGCGAGAACAGCACCGCACCCGAACAGAGCAGTAGTACCACGATGATCGAGGCCCAGCCCTCCGGCTCCCCGCCGTCCCCGGTCACCGCCGTATAGATGATCGATCCGGCCAGGATCGCGCCGGCCAGGGCGAGTGTCACCCCCAGCAGGCTCACCACCCGAAGTCCCCGGGTCCCGGTGCACAGCACCATCTTCCAGAACAGGGAGAACAGCCGCCGGTAGTTGTAACCGGATTCGTCCCGGCCCTCGGCGCGCAGCAGTACCGGTACGGTGGTCGTCCGGCCGACGACCCAGGTCAGCGCGACATCGAGATAGGCGCCGTTTCCGGCGACCTCGGCGAGGCGGCGCCCGATATCGCCGCGGATCAGCCGGAAGCTCTCGAACCGGGTCGAGGCCGGAAAAGCGAACAGCGTGGCCAGCACCATTTTTGCGCCGCGGGAGGTGAGGTTGCGTAGGGGACCGTGCGGCCGGGTGTTGGTGGGCCGCGAGTACACCAGATCGGCCCGTTCGCGATAGGCGGCATCCAGGAACGCGGCGATACAACCCGGATCGTGCTGCCCGTCCTCGTCCATGGTGACGATCCAGCGGCCCCGCGCGGCGGCCAGCCCGGCGATGGTGGCGGCATCCTGACCGTAATTGCGGCTCAGCCAGATCACTCGGATCTGCGTGTATTCGCGGGCCAGCCGTTGCAGCACCATATCCGACCGGTCCGGCCCGTGGTCGTGGACCAGCACGATCTCCGCGATACGGAACCGGATTCCGCCCGGTGTCGTCGCGGGTGTGGTCAGGGTGTGCAGTTCGCGTACCAGCGCGGCGACGGTCTGTTCACCGCGATAGACCGGTACGACGACCGAAATACCGCATACTTCGGGCGAATCGGAATCCGGAGCGGTGCGCGGGATCGTCGGCTCAGATC
>JABFXT010000835.1 GCA_013361595.1 Nocardia sp.
CCGCCGGCGCCGACCATATCGCCCTGGGACGCTCCTTCCTCGCCAACCCCGACCTGGTGGAACGTCTGCGTACCGGTGCGCCACTGAACGCGATCCGGGATACCCACCTGATGTATGTGGGTGGCGCCGAGGGCTATACCGACTATCCGACCCTCACGGAATCGGCCGGGTGAACAGCGTGGGGCAGCCGGTGGCCGATCCGGCACCGGTCAGAGGTGGGCGATCGCGTTCCGGTAGCGACGGCCCAGCGTGCGAATGTGTTCCACCAGCTCCGGCGGACCGTCGATCCGGAAGTCCATCATGAGCATGCTCAGATAGATGGCGATGGTCTCCATCGCGTCCGCACCGGTGAGCAGCAGGCACGAGTTCTCGTCGACGGGTACCACCACCCCGACCGCTGGATTGATCCGGGCGATAACGGTTTCCGCGGGTGCGAGCACCGTGACCCGGGCGTGTACCGCGTAGCCCGCGGAGGCCACCTCCCGGAGCACGAAGGCGACCAGATCGCTGTCCGGCGGGGTCCGGGCCGCGAAGCTCCGGGTGCCCGCCACCACCCGGTGGACGTTCGCCACCGGGAAGGCGCGCCAGGTGTGCGAATCGAGGCCGTAGCCGACCAGGTACCAGCGCCGCTGCCAGCTGACGAGCCGGTACGGCTCGACCCGGAGATCGTCGAGTTCGAGTTCCCGGGCGGCCCGGATCGCCGCCGCGATCGTGGCCAGGGTTTCCGCGGGAACGGGCGCGTCCGGCTCGCGTGACCCGATCGTGGCCGGGCCCACCGCCGTGGCCTCGCGCAGCGCGTTCACGGTGCGCTGCAATCTCTTCGGCAGGATCCGCTCCAGTTTGGCCAGCGCTCGTTTGACGCTGCGGTCGATATCGGCGATACCGGTCGACCCGTCCTCGGCCAGGCCCACCGCCACCGCGACGGCGATCGCCTCGTCGTCGTCGAGCAGGAGCGGCGGCATGGTGGCACCCTGCCCGAGCCGGTAGCCACCCACCGGGCCGCGGGTGCCGTGCACCGGATAGCCGAGTTCGCGGAGCCGGGCGATGTCCTGGCGCAGCGTGCGATCGGTGATGCCGAGCCGTTGTGCCAGTTCGGGGCCGGTATGGGAGCGCTCCTGGAGGAGCGACAGCAGCCGGAGCACCCGGGTTGTGGTGGAGGTCACAATTTCCTCGTTCACGTGGCGGTTTTATCAGGAAGGAAATGAGCCTAATAGCGCCATAGCCTGAGTTCAACGCCGAAAACAACGGAGAGGCAAGACAATGGAAACCACCACCCCCGAGATCGTCTCCCAGCTCGCACCGGTCTGGCGCGACGTCCTCGCCGGCGCGTACGAGGCCCTGCGCACGGTCGTCGACGGAGTCGAGCCGGACCAGTGGCAGCTCGCGACCCCGTGCGCCGAATGGAACGTCGCACAGGTGGCCGAACACGCGGCCGGCGATCAGCGGGCCTTCGCCGCGGCTCTCGGAGTGGGTACCGGCCCGGCCTACAACCCTTTCTCCCCGTCCGGCACGATCGGCGACGGACCCGTCGCCTTGGTCGCGGCAGCGCTGTCGGAGACCACAACCGCCTGGGCGACCGTCACCGACGACACCGAGAACGTCCCCACCCCACTGCCGTTCGGCCCGCTGCCCACCCCGGTCGCCGCGGTGCTCTGCGCCTTGGACGCGGCGGTACACGCCTGGGATATCGCCGTCGCCACCGGCCAGGAGTCGCCGCTCACCGAGGAACTGTCGGGGCCGATCCTCGCCACCGCCACCGGCCGGATCGAACCGCTGCGCGATTGGGGCGCCTACGGCCCGATCGTCGCGGGCGAGGGCTCGAGCACGGATCGACTGCTGCGCTACCTGGGCCGCCGGCCCCAGAACTGAGGCCGCAGCCGGCCGGTCGGGATGCGACGTTCCCCGACCGGCTCGAACGGCCAGGCGTCCCATCCCGGTCGCCACGTCGAGCAGCCCGCGCGCCGATCCGGCCGCGACTGCCTTCACCTGTTCCCGCACCCAATGGACCGATCCGCTCCGAACTTGTACGATATGTTGTACGAATCAATCGGAGGCGCTTCATGACCGCACTACCCATCTCCACCGTTCGCCAGCAGTTGTTCTCGCTGGTCCAGCAGGTGAACGATGACCACGACACGGTCACCGTGGTCACCAAGAGCGGCCAGAACGCAGTCCTGGTCTCGGAATCCGATTGGAACTCCATTCAGGAGACGCTGTACATCCTGGCGACCCATGGTGGTGTTCGCCTGCTCGAGTCGGTTCGCGAAGCCGACGAGGGCCGGTTCGAAGCACGGCAGCTGCTGGACCCTGATGCCTGACCGCAAGCTGGTGTTCACGGCCTACGGCTGGGAGACCTACACATCATGGCTTGCCCGTGACCGTACGGTCCTGAAGGCAGCCAACAAACAGATCGCGGCGGCCTTGGCAGACCCGTTCACCGGCATCGGCAAACCCGAGCCGCTGAAACACCAGCTCGCCGGAAAATGGTCGAGACGAATCACCCGCGAACACCGGCTGATCTACTACGCGACCGAGACCGAGCTGGTGATCATCGGAGTCGGTGGACATTACGAGGAATAGCAAGCTCTGGGACCGGCACTGCGATGTTCACCGCGAGCGGTCGAGAAGCCCTGCACCTCTCGGGCTCGGACGTAGGCACGGTCGTCGACCGGCTCCCAGCCGAACAGTGGGCGTGCCTCCCGCACCAGACGTTCCCGATCGGCAGTGGACCGGGCACCGTAGAAGAACTCGAGTTAGACGATCGGACAGATCGCGATGAGCCCGACCGCCGCGGCTCCGAACCGGGCGGCGGTTTCCGGGTCCCGGCGGACCAGCGGCACCAACGCACTCGTATCGATGAAGAACTCGGCGGCACTCACCGCCGGTAGTTCCGCTTGTCCTCGAACAGTTCCAGATCGACCGCGCCCGCGGCCGCGGCATCTTGCAGCCGGGTCGATGCCAGGGCCCGTCGCCGGGTCTCGAGAACGTCGCGCAAGGCCGCATTGACCGTTTCCTTCTTGGTACGGGTCCCGAGAGCCTTGGATACCTCGGTCAACAGTTCATCGTCGAGATCGATTACAGTCCTGGCCACGCTCCACCTCCGTGATATCAACTGGTGAATACATGATTTCACCGTAGATATACACCCATGCCGATCTTGCTGCTCAGCCCACTCGAAGCCGGTTTGCTACGACGACCGGCCGAGGTCTGCGCTTTCCTCCGACGCACTCGCGGCGGCCCGCTCTGTCGCCCCACCCTCCACCACCGAGAATTCACCGGCCGCGCTCCGCCCCGCCCGCCGGCCGGAGAAAACGCAGTCCGACAGGGACAGCCCGCTGACGTAGGAGTTCACACAGATACCCGCCGCCGTCCGGCCCGCCGCGTACAGCCCAGGAATCACGCCGCCGCGCGTATCGCGTACGGCACCGGTCCGCTCGTCGACCGCGAGACCGCCGACAGTGAACATCGGACACGGATTGGTGAGGCTCGGTTTGATCGAGACATCGAGCATCCAGTACGGGCCCGCCCCCACTGGACGGACGTATGCGGCGGGCTTGCCGACCGGATCGGGCGCGCCGGTCGCATAGGCGGTGTTGTGCGCGGCCACTGTCTCGCGTAGCCCGGCCGCATCGACGCCCGCCGCGGTGGCCACCGCGTCCAGCGTTTTCCCGCGCTTCGCCTTGCGCCGCATCACTTCGAACTGCATCCGTTGGAACCAGGCCGCCTGCGGGCCGATCTGGGAGATCGCGGTCCGCATGAGGGCGTCGTCGGCCAGCAGCCAGCCGATACCGTCGTGCCGGTTGATCAGGGCGTCGCCGACCGCGGCGCCGTAACGGGTCTCGTCGATGACCCGCTGCCCCTTCCCGTCGACCAGCATCGCGCCGGCGAAGGAACTCGGCGGTAGCAGGAAACGCCAGGCTGAAACATTGTTCATCCGGTCGGTCGCGGCGCCGACACTGCGACCCAATTCGATCCCGCTGCCGTCGTCACCGGAGCTGCCCAGGGCCAGCCCGTTGCGGTAGGCGGGGGCGTAGGCGTGCAGCATCTCGCGGTTGGCGATGAACCCACCCGCGGTGAGCACCACTCCGCGCCGGGCCAGCACCCGGATCGTGGTCCCGTACCGACTGTCCAGCCGGGCCAGGCGTTTTTCCAGGGCGCGGCGCAGCGGTGGATAGTAGATGCCGGGCTTGGCGGCGATCGCGGCCATCCGCGTGTATCGGCTCTTGACGCGTGCGGGC
>JABFXT010000334.1 GCA_013361595.1 Nocardia sp.
GCCCGCGCCGACCGGCGCGAGCGTTCCCTCGGTCGCCATCCCGAGTTGCGCCAGCAGCCGCAACAGGCTCGATTTCCCGACGCCGCTCGGACCGACGATCGCGACGAATTGCCCCGGCTCGACCGTCAGGTCCAGATGCCGCAGCACCCAGGTGTCGCGGTATCGGATGCCCACGTCACGCAGTGTGAGCCCGACCGGGTTCTTCGCCGAGGCAGTCATGACCGCACCTTCCGCATCGTCGGGTTCCAGCGCAGGGCGCGGCGCTCGATCAACCGGGTGATCTGGTCGGCGAGCAGCCCGGCGAGGGCATAGAGCACGATGGCCAGCACGATGCGGTCGGTGCGCAGCATCTCCCGGCCGTTCTGCGCCAGATAGCCGATCCCCTCCCGGGTGGCGATGGTCTCGGCGACGACCAGGGTGAGCCAGGCGACGCCGAGCGCGTATCGGATACCGGTGAGGATCATCGGCAGCGCACCGGGTACGACGATATGGCGGATCAGTCCCCACCGGGTGAGCCCGTAGGAGCTGCCCAGCTGGATCAGCTTCTCGTCGACTGTGCGGATTCCGCTCACCGTGTTGAGGTAGACGGGGAAGATCACTCCGAGGGTGACCAGCACAATGCGCGGGGTCTCGCCGATTCCGAACGCGGCGATGAGCAGCGGGACCAGCGCCAGATGCGGTAGCGCGCGCACCATCTGCAGGCTGCGGTCGAAAACGCCTTCCGCCAGCCGGGAAAGTCCCACCGCGAATCCGAAGGCCAGGCCGATCACCGCGCCGATACCGAATCCGACGGCCACCCGGCGCAGGCTGACCAGAACATGTTCCGGTAGTTCGCCGCTGCGCCACAGCGTGCCCGCGGTATCGAGCACGACCGACGGCGCGGGCAGGATCGCCGGTGAGATGAAGCCGGCGCTCGAACTCCACTGCCAGGCCGCGACGATCAGTACCGGCACTACCCAGGGCAGCAGCAGCCGCGGATACCGGCCGGACTTCCTGCTCGCGCTCCGCCGGCGTGCTGTCGCCGGAGCGGCCGCCGCCACCGCACCGGTCACCGGTGATCCTCGTTCACTTGCGGATACATGACCCTCCTGTCGTGCTTCACCAGGCACGGTAGAGCGGACGTACGCAAGTGTCGCCAGTTGTATACAGTTGCGTTCAGAACTCTGTTCTTTCCGCCACGGCTGTGGTATCGGTGAACGATCGCGTTCCCGCTCCGAGGAGAAACTTCCCTATGCCCGAATCCCGTGGTTCATCGGATTCGCCGTATCGACAACTGCGCTCCCGAATCGTCGGCGGCACCTATCCGCCCGGCACCCTGCTGGTCCCCGCGAATGTCGGAACGGACCTGGGCGTCTCCCGCACTCCCGTCCGCGAAGCCCTGATGCGCCTGGAGGTCGAAGGCCTCATGACGAAGGAATCACGCGGTTTCGTCGTCCGGATCCGCACGCCCGAGGAGATACTCGATATCTGCGAGGCCCGAATAGCCCTGGAGGCCACGGTCGCCCGCAGCGCCGCCGCCCGGCGCACCGAGTTCGATCTCGCGAAACTCCGGCACCTGCTGGAATCGACCCGCGGACTCAGCGGTCAGGAGCGCCTCGACCGGCACGCGGAATGGCATGTCGCGCTGCGCCATGCCGCGCACAACACGACGGCCCTGGAACTGATGGCCCTCCTCGATGCCCGGCTGCGGGTATACGACGGCGCGGTGTCGCGCACCCGGGACAACCTGGACCTCATCGAGGAAGAACACACCCAGATCTTCGAAGCGATCCGCGACCGCGACCCCGAACGCGCCGCGAAAACCATGGAAACCCACCAATCACGCACCCGCGACCTACGTCTCGCCGAAATGACCCACCGCCGGTGACCGGAACACGGCGGGCGGTACCCGCTCGGCAGCTCCAGCGTGGTGGCGGCGGTGCGCACCGCGATATCGCGGATCTGGCGCGCCGTGGGCACCGGCCGCGAGCGACCGGCGGGCGCGGATGTCAGGGAGCGTCCGAGCGGGTGGCGACCGTCGCCAGGGTGGTGTAGTCCATCGTGAAGGATCCGCCCAGCGAGTCGACGGCCTCGCCCACCGCGTCCAGTATTTCGGCCAGCTGATCAGCACGGAGCCGGGTGAGGCCGCCCGTGGTGGGCAGCAGTTCCAGCCATCGGTCGCGCGTATAGGACCGCTGCCAATCGAATCGCCACTGCTCGGGATCGCCGAATTGCCGGGTTTCGCGGATCCGGTCGGCGAATTCCGCGTATCCGGCGCGGTAGAGCTCGAGCGGCCGCCGCGCCGGTTGACCGCTGAACGGGGAATCCGGCGCCACCCGCCGGACGGCGGCGGCGAACGGTTCGGCCACCTCCGGCGGCGGCTCGTACACATGACCGAAGATCGCCAACCGGCCGCCCGGTCGAAGTACGGCGGCCGCCTTCGCGGCGCCGGTGGCCGGATCCACCCAATGCCACGACTGCGCGGCAATCACCGCGTCGAACATCCGCTCATCCGGCTGCCATGCCTCGAAGGTGGCGACCTCGACCCGCAGACCGCGCGCTCGTGCGAACTCGGCCATCCGCGCATCGGGTTCGATGCCGAGCACCGTGCATCCCGCATCCCGGAACTGAGCGGCGGCGATGCCGGTACCGCAGCCGACGTCCAGTACATCCGCCCCGGAGGCCCCGGCGACGATCCGCGCCACCAGGGTGCCGGGGTATCCGGGCCGGGCCCGGTCGTAGCGCTGCGCATCCACGCCGAACGAGGTGGCGATTCCCGGCGAACCCCCGGGCACCGGCGAAGGTTCCGGCTGTTCCTGCGATATTATGGGCATGCGCCCACCTTAGTGGGCACATGCCCACTTGGCAACGCGCCGGTGAGCCGAACGCACGAAAGGATCTCCGAGTGCCGACTGGGGTGCATCTTCGCGACGCACGGCAGCAACTGTTCGACGCCGCCGAACGCATACTGCTCCGCGACGGGCCGAACGGACTGACCAGCCGGGCCGTCACCGACGAGGCGGGCTGCGCCAAAGGCGTACTGCACCGCCACTTCACCGACTTCGACGCCTTCCTCGCCGCACTCGTGCTCGACCGGGCCGAGCAGCTCGAAGCACAGGGGAACGAACTACGCGCCGCCGCCGGCACCGGCACCGTGGCCGCCAATCTGACCAGCGCGCTGACCACCCTGTTCGGTCCGGTTCCGGTGGCGATCATCCCGCTCATCACCTTCCGTGACGAACTCCGCGCACGACTGCGCCGTGCCCGGCCCGGTGGCGGTATGGCGATACTCGCCGAGGCCACGACCGCGATCTCCGGCTATCTGGCCGACGAGCGGGAAAAGGGCCGCATCGCAGCCGATGCCGATATCGAATCGCTCACCCTGTCTCTGGTCGGTGGCGGGCATCTGCTGTTCACAGACCGGGACGCCGGCCCACCCACTGCCCCGGCCGTCGAGAAGTTCGTGGCGACGGTCGTCGCCGACACGGTGCGACGACGCCCGGCCTGAACCCGGAGGGAACACATTCGGTCACGCCGTGATCGCTTGTTCGATCAGGTGCCGCCGGTACGGGTGAGGGTGGAATCGAGCAGGACGAACTCGGGGGCGGTCATCTCCCGGGGCAGGACACCGGAGGATGCGCGCACAGTGAGCCGATCGCCACTTCCTTCGATATCCAGCGCGCCGCCCCGGCGGGCCGTCTTGTCCTTCGACATCCGCTCGGCGGCGTCGGCCACCGTCGAACGGATCTGTTCGGAGTCGAAGCCCGCCGTCACACCGGCGAGTTCGGCGGGCAAACCCTCGGCTGTGCGGCCGATCTGCTTGCGATCCCCGAGCATCCTGGCCGACCACGAAGTGGCGGTCCCGTCCGTCGGCCGGGCGAACGTGAACTCGCCGATTCTGGCACCGCCCCAGGGGTCTTCCAGTATCCCACCGGACGGGATCCGTGCCTCTTCTACCCATCCACTGACCGTGGTGCCATGACCACCGGTGGCCGGTGTACAGAACAGGCGAACCCCGTCCCGGCCCGCGACCCGCAGCCCGTGGTTCACCGGCAGCGCAGCGATATCGGCGGCGCCGCGGTCACCCAGAAGCTCCGCCAGAGAGGCATGCACCTGCGGTCCGGACATGGCCGGCGAGAACTCGGCCGACGCATATTCCGCACGAGTGGCCGGCGTGCCCGGGGCGGGCGGTGACGCCGCACCGACAGACCGCCCGAGCTGCCGACTACCGTCGAGCTC
>JABFXT010000871.1 GCA_013361595.1 Nocardia sp.
AGTTCCGTGCTGCGCCGGGCCGGTGCCTGTTCGACCAGGCCGTGCGCCCAGCGTCGCACCGAGGTGCCGGATCCGGTGAAATGCGGTTCGCTGCCTTCGCTGATCTGTGCCCAGGCCTGTGCGAGGTCGGTGAGCAGGATCCGCCACGATACGGCGTCGACGGCGAGATGGTGGATCACCAGCCACAGCAGGTCGGGGCCCGAACCGGTATCGTCCTGCAGCCGTACGGCCTGCAGCAGCACACCGTTGCCCGGGTCCAGCCGATCGGCTGCCGTCTGCAGATGCGCATCGACCTCGGTGGCGTCGCGCCGCTCCAACAGCACCCGGGACAGCGCCGTATCCGCGTCGACGGCGCCCCGGTCCAGGACATCGACGAATCGGTCCACCGATTCGGCGCCGCGCAGGACCGCGCGCAAGATGTCGTGCCGGTCCAGCAGGGCCTGCAGTGCCCGGACCAGATCGGTGTGTTCGAGGTCGTCCGGTAGTTCGATCAGGGTGGCCTGCGCGAACCGGGTGTAGTGGCCGCGGCCGAGCATGGCGTGCATGATCGGCGACAGCGGCAGCGGCCCGACCCCGCCGCCCGGCAGTTCGGCCAGATGCGGGGCGTCCCCGGCTTCGGTCGCGACGGTGGCCAGCCCGGCGACGGTCTTGTATTCGAAAACGTTCTGGGTGGAGAAGCTCAACCCGACCGCCTTGGCCCGGGCCACCAGCTGGATCGACAGGATGCTGTCGCCGCCCATCGCGAAGAAGCTGTCGTCGGCTCCCGCATGCGAGACCCCGAGCACTTCCGCGAACAGGCCCGCCACCAGATTCTCCCGCGGGGTGGCCGGCGCCCGGCCCACCGGGGCGGTCCCGAAATCGGGTTCGGGTAGTGCGCGCCGATCCAGCTTGCCGAACGCGTTCACCGGCAGGCTGTCCAGCGGCAGGATCACCGCCGGGACCATATGCGGCGGCAGGGATTCGCGCGCGAAACGCTGGAGTTCGGTGATATCGATCCGACGGCCCTGAACCGGGACCACATAGGACGCCAATACGGTCGCGTCGGCCTTGTTCTGCACCGGCACGGTGACCGACAGGTCCACGTCCTCATGCCCGGTGAGGGCGGCGTCGATCTCACCCGGTTCGATCCGGTAGCCGCGGATCTTCACCTGGAAATCGCTGCGCCCCATCAACTCCAACGTCATCGCGGCGCTGTCCTCGGAGGACCAGCGCGCGAGATCGCCGGTGCGGTACATACGGTCCCCCGGTTCGCCGTACGGGTCGGCGACGAATCGGGCCGCGGTCTCGCCGAACCGGTGACTGTAGCCGCGGGCCAGACCCGGACCCGACAGATACAGTTCGCCCGCGGTACCTCTGGGCACCGGTTGCAGGGTCCGGTCCAGCACCATGGCGGATACACCGCGGATGGGGCCGCCGACGGTCAGGTCGCGGCCGGGTTCGATGGGCGCTCCGGCTGCGGTCACGGTGGTTTCGGTGGGACCGTATTCGTTGTACATCGACCAGGACCGCGTCCACCGTTCGATGACGTGCGGTGGGCACACGTCGCCGCCGACCACGACGACCCGCAGATCGGTGAGCGGTTCGGGGTCGACCGTCGCCAGCATCGCGGGAGTCAGCGTCAGGTGGGTGACGCGTTCTTCGGCGAGCAGCCGGGTCAGCGGTTCACCGCCGATCACCTCCGGCGGCACGATGATCAGTGCGGAACCGCCCGCGAAGCAGGTGAGGAACTGTTCCTGCGAGGCATCGAAACTGGGTGAGAGCGCGTAGGACACCCGGGAGCGGTCGTCGATACCGTAGGCGTCGCTGCGGTCGGCGATGAGGTTCGCCAGCCCGGCGTGGGTGACCTGTACACCCTTGGGCAGCCCGGTGGACCCGGAGGTGTAGGTCATATAGGCGGTGTTCGCGGGTCGCAGCGGGCGGATCCGGTCGGCATCGGTGACCGGATCGCCTGCCTCGGACTCGATCGCCCGCCGGGTCCGCGGGTCGTCGAGCACGACCGCATGCACGTCCCGCGGCAGCCGCTCCCGGTGTTCACCGACGGTGATCACCACGCGCGCACCGCTGTCGCTGATCATGTGCTCGATACGTTTCGGGGGATAATCGGGGTCGACCTGCACGATCGCCGCACCGGATCCGGCGACCGCCCACGCCGCGATCACCGATTCCACCGAACGGCGCAGCACGATCGCCACCGCGGTATCGGGTCCGCATCCCAGAGCCACGAGATGGCGGGCCAGCCGGGCGGATCCGGTGCCGAGCTCTTCGTAGGTCAGCGTCCGGCCGGGCGCGGCGACCGCGCTGCCGGTGCGGTGGCGGCGTGCGCTCTCGGACAGGATATCGGGCAGCAGCCGGGTTCCGGTGCCGTGGGGGCCGCGGACGGGTAGTAGCGCGGCGCGTTCGTGCGCCTCCAGCAGCGGTAGGCCGCACACCCGGTATTCCGTTCCGCCGGTGAGGAATTCGCGCAGGAACCGGAGGAACCGCCGGTGATGCGCGGCGAGTTCGGCAGGGCTGTAGACGTTCGGGTTCCCCTGGAAATCGATATGGGTGCTGTCGCGGCCCGCGCCGGGGTAGATGTTGACGAACAGGTCGGCGGTCGGGCCGGAGGTGAGCACGTTGAGGCGGCCGGTCGTCTCCCCGAATACGACCTCGTTCTCGACCATCATGAGATTGACGGCCGGACCGAACGACGCGGCCTCGTCCCGCGCGATCCCCATATCGTGGAAGATGTCCTCCTGGCGGTATCGCTGGCGCCGCAGCGCGCTGGTCAGCTCGCTCTGCGTGGCGTCGATCAACTCTCCGACAGTGCTGTCGGCGACCCGGACCCGCAGCGGAACCACATTGGCCACCATGCCGCCGGAGCGGCGCAGTATCGCCGAATGCCGGCCCGACACCGGCAGGCTCAGCAGCACTTCCTCGCTTCCGGTCATCCGGGCGAGATAGGCGGCGAACGCCGCGACCACGATCGGGGTCACACTGGTCCCCCGCTCGGCCACCACCCTGTCGAGCAGCTGGGCAGTGTCCTCGGGCAGAGCGGCGCTGACGAGTTCCGGATGGATGGTCGGCTTGCTGATCCGGCCGGCCAGACTGACCACCGGCGGAGCGCCGGCGAGGTGTTCGGTCCAGTATTTGCGGTCGTTGTCGAAACGTTCCGATCCGCGGTAGGCCAGATCCTGTTCGATGATGTCGCCCAGGTACTTCGCCGTCGCGGGCGGTGCGTCGTTCCCCTCGACCCAGGCGTTGTACAGCTCGGTGATGCGGTGCAGCATCGTCACCGCGGCGAATCCGTCCAACGCGATGTGGTGGGCGCGCTGATACCACAGGTAGTGATCCGAGCCCACCTGGTAGATGACGCTTTTCATGAGGCGGTCGCCGAGCAGGTCCAGCGGTGCCGCGTAGTCCTCGACCATCAGGCGGTGCGCGGTCGCCGCCGGGTGGGCGTGGCGACGCAGGTCCACCACCGACACCGGGGGGCCGGCGAGATCGTCGACGTACTGACAGGGTTCGCCGTCCACCTCGATGAGGTGGATATGCCCGGAGCCGAATTCGCGGTCGGCGGTTTCGCAGGCTTCGACGAGCAGATCCGTCTTCAGCTCACCGATGATCTCCACGTACTGGGCCACCGAGATCGGCGAGGAACCCGCGAGATGCTGCGCGAACCAGATTCCACGCTGGGCGGCCGACAGCCGGAGCACGTCGCGGCGGGGTGGACCGGTGAAGGCGCCCGCGTTCGCTCGCGCATCCGAACCGTTACCCGAAACCGAGTAGCCCGATGCCGTGGGGGAATCGGTCTGCGCTGAGCTCGACCGGCTCCGGTTGCTATCGACATTGCGCTTGGACTGGGTCACCTGTCCTCCATTTCCCGGCATTCGAGAGACTCCCCGGAAGGAGCCGATCGCGGTTTCTCCAACGCGCAGGGATTACATTGGAACAACAATTTATGTCGCCGATTCGAGACATTTCTTCACCGACGAAAAACGGAAACTCGGAACCCGTTGTCTCGAATTCGATTCCTAAAGGAAATAAACTGGGATGTACGAGACCCGGAAGTTATGAAATCCGCAGGTTCCCGCCAGCGGTCCGGCCGATCGGCGGAGCCGCTGTAAGGGGTTACGTTCCGTGGCGCTTTCGGCGCGCCGGACGGCGACGACGCTGCCACCCGGCGGGCCCGCCGCATGCGGCGGCCGCAGTCCGCGCGTACGTATCGTTACCATTCCAG
>JABFXT010000660.1 GCA_013361595.1 Nocardia sp.
AAATCCGGCTCGACCACGCACCGGGCCACGACTGCTTCCGGCCTGCGGAAAGCTGCCGGGAAAGGTCGAAGGCGGAGCCTTCGGTGGATGAGGGACACCGAAGACTCCGCCTACATCTGTAAGACTACCGCCGATCCCGGCCGTCGCTACCCATCCATAAGCAATTCTCAGCTTGAGCACCGGAATTCTCAGGTGGCGACCGGTATCGCCACCATGGCCGGACCATGCCCGCGGCGTGTGAACTGCACCGGACAAAAGCGGCAATCTTGCCGAATCCGGTCCGACTGGGGACCCTGGACGGGGTGAACCCCCCGCTCGACTCCGTCCCGTTGAACCCCGCGGAATCCATCTTCCCCGAATCGGATTGGGAAATCGTCCGCCCGCATGCCATCGACGATCTACGGGGCCGGGCGACTCGGGAGCTCCGGTACCCGGCGAGCGCGGCCGTATTGTTCGCCGGCATTCCCGGCGCGGGCAAGAGCACCGCGCTGCGCCGGCTGTTCGGTTCCGATCCCCACGCCGAGCACGCGATACCGGGTCCCGATCACTCGATCGTGCTCGATTCCATCCATGCCCGGAACTCGTGGCGACCCCGGCTGTCCCGGGTGCCCTACCCGCTGTGGCGGCCGGTGGTGCACGTCGTGCATTTCGGCCGGATCTGGGTGGCGCTGCGGGATCACCGCGGTCCGGTGGTGATCCACGATTGCGGCACCATCGGTTTCACCCGCCGGATGCTCATACGGTGGGCCCTGCGGCACGGTCGCGAACTGCATATGGTGCTGCTCGACGTACCGGCGACCGTCGCCCGCGCCGGGCAGTACGCGCGGGGCAGGCGGGTCGGGCGGCTGTCGTTCAACTGGCATGTCCGGCGCTGGGGGCGGATCCTGCGCCGGCTGGAGAGCGGTACCGGCCCGCGGCCGGCACCGACCTCGATCGTGGTACTCGACCGCGACGGTATCGACCGGCTGCGGATCCGGTTCGCCGCCTGATCGGGCGGTCAGGGGGTCAACACGGTGAGCGCCCGGGGTTCGACCCGCGCGGTCAGCGGCAGCCGGCCCGCGGGTTCGCCGTCGGCGGTGGCCGGGGCACCCGGAGCGCTCAGGCTCAGGGATTCGGCGCGGTACTGGGTCACCGCGGGGTGGTCGATCCGTTTACCCGCCGACAGCGCCGGCAGGATCCGCAGCATCTCCAGATGTGAGACCTTCCCGACAACTGTCACATCCAGCAGACCGTCGTCACACAGGGCATCCGGGCAGATCAGCATCCCGCCGCCGTAGGTGGTGGTGTTACCCACCGCCACGAGCAGTGCGTCGGTGGTGATCAGCTGCGCCGACGGCCCGCCCAGTTCGATCCGGTAGGGCACGGCGATACCGTGCGCGATCTCGGCGACCGCGGCGAAGGTGTACCGGGACCGGCCCCGGGGGTAGCGCATCCGGTTGGCGCGCAGCGTGACCCGGGCGTCGAAACCGGTGCAGGTGACGGTGGCGAACCACATCGGATCGTGGCCGGCGGGCTCCAACCGGCCCAGATCGATGGTGCGCATCCGGCCGCGCCGGACCAGTTCCGCGGCGCTACCGGGCTCGTCGGCGATACCCAGTTCACGCGCCAGATCGTTGCCGGTACCGGCCGGGACCAGCGCCAGCGGGACGCCCGAATGCGCCAGTGGATCCAGGATCGTATTGACCAGCCCGTCGCCGCCCACACAGACGACCGCGTCGGGTGCCCCGTCGGCCACCACCTCGCGCACCTGTTCGCGGGTGCGGGCCGCGGAGGGGGCGTGGATCTCGACGACCTCGATATCCGCGCGGGTGAGCCGGTCCACCACGGTGCGGGCGGCCTCGCGGGCCCGGCCCTGCCCGGAGGCGGGGTTGGTCACCACGGCGACCGTGCGCACCGGCCGGGGATCCGCGTCGTTGCGGGCAGTCATGGCAGCAGTTTGCCAGGGTTGAGGATCCCGGCCGGGTCGATCTCCTGTTTCACCGCGCGCAACACCCGGATGCCCAGATCGCCGATCTCGGCGGGCAACCAGGCCCGATGATCGGCGCCCACGGCATGGTGGTGGGTGATGGTGGCACCGGCGGCGGCGATGGCATCACTCGCGGCGGCTTTCGCGGCCCGCCACTGGGCGATCGGCTCCTCGAGCAATTTGGCGACCACCGTGAAGTAGAGCGACGCGCCGGTCGGATAGGTATGCGAGATATGGCACATCACCAGTGCCGGTGCGCCCTGGGCGGTCAGCGAATCGGTGAGAGCGGCCGTCACTTTCGCCTTGAGCTCGGCCAGCGCACTCCAGGTGGTAGCGGTTTCGAGGGTTTCGCACAGTACCCCGGCGTCGAGCAGGGCATCGCGCAGATACGGTGCCGCGAAGCGGCCGTGCTGCCACTCCCGGGCCGGTTCCGGACCGAGTTCGGTACCGCCGGCGGCGCGCAGCAGGGCCCCGGCTTCGGCGGCGCGAGCGGCGGTATGGGCGGCAGTGCCCTCGAAGGTCGTCACCGCGAGACAGCCGGAAACCGATGTGCCACCGACATTCCCGGCCCGGGCCAGGTTCAGGCCGGTTTCGGCTTCGTCGGACAGGCGCAGCACCGTCGGCGCGGCACCGGTCTGCACCACCGTGCGCAGGGCGGCCGCCCCGGTCGCGAAATCCGGAAACGACCAGGCCATATGGGTGGTGGTATCCGGGGCCGGATGGACCCGGGTCGTGACCTCGGTGAGCACCCCGAGCGCCCCCTCCGAACCGACGAACAGCTCGCGCAGATCGGGACCGGCGGCCGAGGCAGGTGCCCGGCCCAGCTCGACGTCACCGGTGGGAGTGGCGACCCGGATGCGCTGGACCATATCGTCGAACCGGCCGTAGCCCGCGGAAGCCTGGCCGGAGGACCGGGTGGCGGCGAATCCACCGATACTGGCGAATTCGAAACTCTGCGGGAAGTGCCCGAGCGAGAGCCCGTGTTCGGCGAGCAACTGTTCGGCCCGTGGACCGGTGACCCCCGCGCCGAAGGTCGCGGTGCCCGATACCGGATCACAGTCCAGCAGCGCGTCCAGCCGCCGCAGATCCAGCGCGATCACGGTGTCGAAATCGCCGCGAACCGGGTCGAGGCCGCCGACCACGCTGGTGCCGCCGCCGAAGGGGACGACGGCGATGCCCTGCTCCGAGCAGTAGGCGAGCACGGCCGCCACTTCGTCGTGATCCGCGGGAAGAACCACCGCGTCGGGCGCGTCCTGCGGGGCGGGATCGCGTCGTCGTAGCAGGTCGGGAGTGCTTTTTCCGCCGGCGTGCCGCAGCCGGTCGACCGATTCGGTGGAGACGTACGCCGGGCCGACGATCCCTGCGAGACCGGCCCGCCGGTCCGGGGTGAGGACCGGCGGCCGGAGCGGCACATCGCCCTCATCGCGACGCGTCGCCGACTCCCCGGAGACTCCGAACACCTGCGTCAGCAGGCCGCGGATCTGCTCGGGCAGCGGTGTGTGCCCGGAGGCGACACCCCAGGCGTCCCACACCATATCCGGTCGTCGCGTGCTCGACGTCGAGTTCACCACACGTTCGCCTTGCTCACTGGTCATGCGTTACAGTTTGACATGCAATGTCAAGCAGTAACTGTCAGTACGCTCAGATCGTGATCGGAGATGAGGTCGAGTCCGTGTCCACCCCCGACTCCGGCAGCACGCCCGTCGAGCAGACGATCCTCGACGCCGCCCGCGATTGCGTCGCGGAATTCGGGGTCCGGCGCACCACGCTCACCGAGGTCGCCCGCCGGGCCGGCGTCAGTCGGCCGACTGTCTACCGGCGCTGGGCCGACAGCCGCGCGCTGGTAGCCGAACTGCTGGAACGCGAACTGCGCGGGATCATCGCCGAGGCCATGCCGGCCGCCGGCCCCGCCCGGGACCGGCTGGTCACCGGAGTGGTGACCGGCGCGGCCGAAGTCCGGTCGAACCCGCTGTTCGGCAAGATCTTCCGCACCGATACCGACCTGATGTTGACCTACGTCTTCGGCCGGCTGGGCCGTAACCAGCGGCAATTGCTCGACCTGTTCGGCACGGGGATCCGCGAGGGCCAGGCCGACGGTTCGGTGCGCGCCGGTGACCCCGATCGGCTGGCCGCCATGGTGCTGCTGATCACCCAGTCGGCGGTGCAATCGGCGGCCACCGTCGCCCATCTGCTCGACGGGCCCGCGCTCGATACCGAACTGCGGTACTCGCTCGACAGCTATCTCGCC
>JABFXT010000357.1 GCA_013361595.1 Nocardia sp.
GGGCGATCGGATCCTCGCATTCGTCGCGGCGGTCTTCGATCTGACCGCGATCGACCTGGCCCCGCTGATGCGCGCCCTGCCGGACGGCTGCCATCCGGGCACCTGGGCGCCCTGGCGCGCCCTGCTCGCCGACCTGATCGCACAGGTGGCGCCCGATACCGATACCGAATTCCTGACGCTGGCGATCTTCGCGAGCATGCGCCCGGAGATCACCGATACGATCGCCGCCGCCCGCCACCGCGCCGGAGTACTGGATCTGACGGCACGGATCCTGCACCTAGACGTTCGCCCCTGACGCGAGTCCGGCCGATCACCGCGACCGAATCCCGGTTCCCGGCATCGCCGTACCGCGTGAACCCGTCGGCTCGACTCGGGCTCGGGCCACGGCGCTTCCACGCTTCGGTGCGCGGGTTCACACGATCCGGCGGCTCTGTCCGATTCGGGCTATTTTGGTGCGGTGAGCGTATGGGGAGAAATCGTTGTCGGCCTGGTGATCCTGATCGGCCTGGTGGGCATCGTGGTACCGATTCTGCCGGGGGTGATCCTGATCTTCGGGGCCATCACCGTCTGGGCATTCGTCACCGGCGGCGCCACCGCGTGGTCGGTACTCGCCATCAGTACCGTCCTGCTGGTTATCTCGGGGGTCGTGAAATACACCTGGCCGGGCCGGAAATTGAAGGAAGCGGGTGTCCCGAACCGGACGCTGCTGCTGGGCGGTATCGCCGGTATCGCCGGCTTCTTCGTGATCCCCGTGGTCGGCCTGTTCGTGGGCTTCGTTGCCGGCGTCTACTTCTCCGAACTCCAGCGCCTACCCGACAACCGGCAGGCCTGGATCTCGAGTAAACACGCGATCAGAGGTGTGGGGCTCTCGATCCTGGTGGAACTGCTGGGCGCGCTACTCGCGAGCGGGGTATGGGTGATCGGCGCGATCGCTGCGTGAGCCACCCACGCCGATTCAGGACCGTTGCGCCAGCTCGTATTGCAGCGTGTTCAGCTCTTCCGACAGCAAAGCCTTGCCGATCGAATTCGCCGCACCCGCTATCCGTTCCTCCGTCGCGGCTATACCCTGACGGATAGCGGCCGGGGTGTTGCCCGTGTCACCCACGAGCAGATCACTGTTCACCTGATCGCAGGGCGCGCACCTGCGCTGCGCATATCGCTGCGCAAGATTCGGGCACCTTCGGTCAACGTATGGTCGAGCCGAACGATGACATTGTCGAAGATCTGCGCCCAACGCCACTGCACCAGAGAGAGATTAAGACCGATACCGCCGAAGAACAAACCTGCAGTGGGCTATCGACAGCGCTCCGGAGCACACAGCCGACCTCGGGCGACCCCATCGACGGCACCGGGCTCCGGCTATCGATAGCTCGCGGCCTTTCCGTTCGCGACCCCGTGGTGAGCGGCAAGCGCCCTGATGTGCAGATGGTCGCCGCGCTGCCGCACGGCGTCGTCCAGACTCAGTCCACGCACCTCGTCATCCGAAAGATATTCTACTCATTGAGCGCTATGCGCCGGCGACCGTTCGGCTCGTTCACGAAGGTCTCGAAAACCCGCCGAATCAGCGGATACTGAACATGTTTCGTATTCTTCGAGTGCTTGCCGCCATTCTGGCTTCGTCCGAGAATTCGCCGACCGCCGAATCCAAAGGGCGGGCGGCACGGTCGACGAACGCTCGCGATCACTTCCGGGTCTGGCCGATTTCCGAGGCGAAATACGCATTCGGTGCGGGTCAGCCGGCCGGGACCGGCAGCGCCCGGAGGTGGCTGCCGGTCCCGGAACGTCTCGGCTAGGTGAACAAGCGAGCGTGCTCGTTGGCCCATTGTGCGAAGGTGCGGGCTGATCGGCCGGTCACAGTCGCTACGGTGTCGAGGACCTTATCCGCGGCGTCGGGTGGGTGGGTTGCCAAGCGGAGACCGAATTCGACGTATTCGTCGCCGGACCTGTGGCCGGCCAGGCGGTCCCGTTCTTGGGCTTCGCTGAGTTGGCGGTGGGTGAGTGGAACTCCAAGCGCCTCGGCGAGTATCCGGGTGCGTTGTGCCGGGGTCAGGGCCTCGGGGCCGGTGAGGCGGTAGGTTCTGCCGCCGTGGCCGTCTCGGGTCAGGGCGGTCAATGCGACCGCCGCGATATCCGCTTCGTGGACCATGGCACTGGGCCATTGGGCGAAGGCGGAGACGGTGCGGTGTTCCCCGATCTCGTCGAGCCAGTCGAGGGCGTTGAACATGATCTCGACAGGTTCGAGGCGGGTCCAGGCGATACCGCTGCCCGACAGCGCGTTTTCGACGCTTGTCCGGGACCAGCCGCCCAGGACGGTGGCGCGGCCGATTCCGCATCGCCGGGCGAGGTCGACGATCTCGGGGCCGGTGGTGAGATCCGCGCCGTCGTCTCCGCCGAAGGTGATGAGGTGGACGGCATCGACACCGGTGAACGCCTCTCGCAGGGTCGAGGCGTCGGTCAGATCGCCCTGAAAACGCATCGCGGCCGGTGGCAGGACAGCGGAATGCGGGGTGCGGGTCAGCGCCCGGACCTGGTGGCCGTCGGCGAGTAGCTGGTCGACGAGGTGGCGGCCGATATGCCCGGTGGCGCCGCATACGAGGATTTCCATGGTCGTCCTTTCCTGGTCAGCTGGTGCTCTTGCGCAGTGCGCGCAGGCCCACAGCGATACCGATCGCTGTGGTGAGGATCGCGGCAAGCCAGCCCCAGCCGACGTCGGCCGAGGTGAGGCGGCCGGCGAACAGATCGCGTTCGGCGTTCACGACGTGGGTCAGTGGGTTCACCACCGAGAGCGCGCGCATCCAAGCCGGAGCTTGGTCGAGGGGAAGCAGCATGCCGGACAGGATCATCGAGGGAAACAACAACGTCTGGTGCACGGTCCAGAAAACCCAGTCCTGCTCCCGGACGACGATGGCCAGTGCGTAACTGAACGAGCCGATACCCAGACCGAGGACACCCAGCAGTAGCAGGCCCTGCACCGCGCCGAGTGGATCCGGCCGCAGCCCCAAAGGGATGGTCACCAGGATGATCAGGGTCGCCTGTGCGACCAGGGGGAGGAATTCCTTGACCGCGCGGCCCAGGAAGAGAGCCGACCGCGACAGTGGCGTGACCAGCAGGCGCTCGTGAGTGCCGCTGTGGAGGTCGAACTGGAGGTTGGAGCCGGTGCCGGCGGTACCGAACAACGCCGTCATGACCAGGAGTCCGGGAACGAACCAGGCCCAGGGCGACTCACCGTCCCGGGCCAGCAGCGGCCCGAACAGCAACAGGAAGAACAGGGGTTGGATCAGGCCGAAGACGACCGAGAACGGATCGCCGAGCGCGGGACGCAGTTCGCGGGCGGTGACGAGCAGGGTGTCGGCGACGATATTTCGGCGCGGTTCAGTAATGGTCATCGGGTCTCCTCCGGTGAGTGGTTGCCGCTCTCGGCCGTGCCGGGGTCGCGCAGGCTGCGTCCGGTGAGCTCGAGGAAGACGTCGTCGAGGGTGGGCACCCGGGTCGCCGCGGAAACGACCTCTATGCCGCGCGTATGGGCCGTGGTGACCAGCGCGGGTATGGCTTTCGGGCCGTTCGCCGCGTGGGCGACGACGGTGGTGCCGGTGTGGGTGACCCGGTTCACGCATGCGGTCCGCCGCGCCAACGCGGCCAACTCTGCGGCCCGGGCGGGGTCGCCTGCTTCGAGTGTGACCCGGTCTCCCGCGTGCTCGTTCTTCAGCGCCTCGGGTGAACCGTCGGCGATGATGCGCCCGTGATCCACGATGACGACCCGGTCGGCGATCTGGTCGGCCTCGTCGAGGTAATGGGTGGTGACCACGATCGTCATGCCGGATTCCGCGCGGAGGCGGGCGATGTGGTCCCACAGATTGGCCCGGTTGTGCGGGTCCAGGCCGGTCGTCGGCTCGTCGAGGAACAACAGCGCGGGCCGGTGGACCAACCCCATCGCCAGATCCAGGCGCCGGCGCTGGCCGCCGGACATAGCCTGGGACTTCCGCTTTCCGAGTCCGTCGAGACCCAGCGCGGTGAACAGCTCACCCGCCCGGAGCCGTGCCGATTTCCGGTCCAGTCCGTAGATCCGGGCCTGGGTCACCACCTCGTCCATCGCACGCTGCGTATGTCCCGCGCTGTTGCCCTGACCGACGTATCCGATCACCTGCCGCACCTGGGCCGGTTCACGCTGGACGTCGTGGCCACCGATCTCCGCGGATCCGCCGGTCGGCGGCAGCAGCGTCGTGAGCATGCGCATCAAGGTCGTCTTACCGGCCCCGTTGGGGCCGAGGATCGCCAAGACTTCTTCCCGCGCGACGGTCAGATCGATGCCATCGACCGCGCGGACTTCTGATTCGCCGGGACCGGAGAAGGTCCTGGTCAAATTCCGGGTGTTGATCACGTCCTGCCTCTCGATGGGGTACAGGACGATCAAATCCTCCGTTGCGGACGATATACGGCCACAAGCCGAACGGGCGGCCCGGAAGTCCGTGCCCCGGAAATCCGAATGCCGATTCACTGCGGCGCATATGCGGCCGCAGGGCATCGGCAAGCGGGTCAGCGGGTGCGGGGATCCTGCAACAACGCCATCGCTTCCATGAGCGAGGAATGAACGGCGGTCAACTCCGGTGTCGCGAACGACTCCCAGGACTGCTCGCCCGCACCGGCTTCGCCGGAATCGGCCTGCCCCCAATCGCCTTCGCCGGTCCCGTCCGCCGAGCCCGTATCCCAGGACGCGTTACCCGGATTGTGTTTGTACACCCACCACAGGTGGCCGAACGGGTCGGCGAAGCGCGACAGTACGTCGCCCCAGAAATCCGTCGGCTCGGTGACGATCCGCGCACCACGCGCGGCGGCTCGTTTCAGCGTGGCGGCCGGATCGTCGACGTAGACGCGGACGAAGGACGGCATATACGGCCAGTCCGGTTTGCGGTCGGCGATCGTCAGCGTCGAATCGCCTATCCGCAGCTCGGAATGCAGAATCAGGCCGTCGGTATCGGCGGTCCGGGCCTCGGGGACCTCGATCGCCCCGAACACATCGACGAGGAAGTCGAGCAGACCTGCCGCGTCGTCGGTCCAGATGAAGGGGTCGACCGTTGCGGATCCGGCGGGCGCCGGGGGGACGGCGGGAGTGGTGGACATACTGTCTCCTTTTTGGTTGGTGCCCCCAGATTCGCCGCAGTTGCGGACAGAATATGGCCACAAGTGCGCCTAACCTCGGGACGTGTCCACCAGCACTCGCACCCTCGCGCTTCTCGGTCTGCTGCAGAGCCGTCGCCACTGGTCCGGTGCCGAACTTGCCCGCCGGCTCGACGTCAGTGAGCGGACTGTCCGGCGTGATGTGCTCGGTCTCCAGGAGATCGGCTATCCGATTGTCACGACGCGCGGAACCGGGGGCGGCTACCAGCTCAGCGCGGGTGCCTGCCTGCCGCCACTGGTCCTGGGTGAGGAGGAGGCCGCTGCGACGGTGCTGGGGTTGAAGGAGATCGCCACCGGCGTCCATCCCGCCTCCGCGGAAGCCGCTATGAGCGCCATGGCCAAGATCGTCCAGGTCCTTCCCACGCGTATCCGTCGCCGGATCGACAGTCTGCGGACCGTCGCGACCCCCGCCGGCGATGGATACCATCGAGCCGGGATCGACGATGTCACCGCCTTGACCACACTCGCGCTCGCCTGCCGGGACGCCGATACCGTCTCGTTCTCCTACTGCGGCAGCGACGCGGCCACTTCGCAGCGCACCGTCCAACCGCATCAGATCGTCAATGTCGAAAGCCGCCTCTACCTGGTGGCCTGGGATCTCGACCGCACCGACTGGCGAACCTTCCGAATCGACCGGATCACGCAACCACGCCACACCGGCGCACGATTCGCGCCACGCGGCCTGCCCGGCGGCGGCGATCCGGTGGACTACGTCCGCGACCGGATCGGGTCGATGCCGTCGAGGTACCGAGTGCACGCCACCGTCCAGGCCTCCGCCGAACGCGTCAGAGCCGAGATCGTCCACTACGGCACCGTCGCTGCCATCGACCCCGGATCGTGCGAGGTCCATATCGCCGCCGAATCTTTGGACTGGGCGGCCTTCTGCCTCGTCTCGATCGGCGCACCGTTCATCGTGCACGGGCCGCCCGAAGCGACCGACCTCATGAAGGACTGGGGATCCAGGCTCTTCACCGCCACGCGAGCGACCGGAAACGGACTCGTCTGCGATAGGTCGATCGTCGGCCGGGCCCAGGACTTCGGGTGATCTTAGATACCGGCGTTACCGGCCGTGCTCCTCGCGCGGGCGACCGGGCGGGGGTGCGCATGCGGCGGTGATCTTTCGGCGCATCACGGCCGGGGTAGCGAGCCAGGTAGCGGTCGAGGTCGGCCTGGGTTGCTCGGCCGATCGCGATGTCGTGTTCGTCGAGCCGGCCCAGCAGCCGGACAGCTGTCAGGATGTCGGCCCGAGCCCCGCTGGACGGCGCCGCGGGTGACCCTGTCCTGCGCTTCGAACATCCGGAGGCGCCGCAGCAGCTGCCATTGTGCGAACGGGCGGATAGTCCAAGTTGTCGGCCACAGTGCAAGAGCTGCGGTCAGCTCTGCCGGGGCCGTTTCTGGACGATGGGCAGCGGCCGGGTGGTCCCGTCGTGCACCTGAGGCCGGTCGTCGCGGGGCGGAACGAACAGCGGCAGTGTCGGAGTCGGATCCTCGACGGTCCGGTCGACAGCGGGGAGTCCGTAGAACGCGCGGGCATTGTCCTCGAGAACCGCGTGCATATCCGTGCCCACCACATCGCAGATCAATTCCACATCGGATTCCCGGAACGGCCGACCGGCGCGGGAACCGGGAAGATCGCTGCCGAACATCAGTGCCGCCGGATTCACCGCGTGGATCCGGCGCAGCGCCGTGGCGATATTCATATCGACCCGGCCGAAACCGGTCGCCTTCACCCGGGCCCCGCGATCGACCAGGTTCAGCAGATACGACAACCCCTCCCTGGACATTCCGAGGTGGTCGATGGAAACCTTCGGCAGTTTCAGGATCACCGGTTGCAGCGAGGCCAGCATCTGGCCGTCCACATAGATCTCCACATGCCAGCCCGCCAGTTCATGGGCGCGCAGCGCCTGCCAGGTCATGCTCGCGATATCGGCGGCGGCGCGTTTGAGGTTGAACCGGACCGCGCGCACTCCGGCCTCGTGCAGGTCGAGGATCTCGGCGTCGGTGGCATCGAGATCGAGACGCGTCACCCCGACCCAGCCGGGGCCGAGTTCGGCCAGGGCCGCCCGCAGATAGCTCTGGTCGTTCCCCTGGAACGAAGCACTCACCACCGCGCCACCGGAAGGCCGGAACCGGGCCATCCGTCGCCGGTAATCGGCGACGGTATAGGGCTCCGGTAGGTAGCCTTCGTTCTCGATCAGCGGAAAACGCGGATCGATGATGTGCACATGGGCGTCGAACACTGCTACAGCATGCCTGAGATGTGGGGACATTCGCTCCTCCCAACCATGGACCGGGAGGAGCCGGCCACAGTTCAGACCTTGTGCGGTTCGCTGGCGCGCAACATGTCCTCGCGCTCGACGACCTTGACCCGCTCGCGGCCCTCGGGCTCGCCCAGCGACCGTTCGTGCGCGTCGAGCCGGTACCAGCCGGCCCAGGTGGTGAACGGGATGCCCCGGCCCTCCAGGAACTCGAGCACGGCCTCGGGCTCCGGGCTCTCGGCGGGCGCGAAATTCGCGCTGTCGTCGACGAGGCAGGCCACCGTTTCGTTCGCGTCACCCTTGGTGTGGCCGATGAGGCCGACCGGACCGCGTTTGATCCAGCCGGTCACGTAGGTGCCGGGCAGGTAGCGGGCGGCACCGTCGGCGTTCTCGTCCACCAGGACCCGGCCGGCTTCGTTCGGGATGACCCCGGCCTGGTCGTCGAAGGGCAGTTCGGAGATGTTCTGGGACAGGTAACCGACAGCCCGGTATACCGCCTGCACGTCCCATTCCTTGAAAGTGCCGGTGCCCTTGACATTGCCGGTGCCGTCGAGCTGGGTGCGTTCGGTGCGCAGGCCCACGACCTTGCCGTCCTCACCGAGGATCTCGGCGGGAGATTCGAAGAAGTGCAGGAACAGCTTGTGCGGGCGGTCACCTTGGTCGCGGATGGCCCACTGCTCGAGGGTGTTGGCGACCATATCGACCTGCTTGGAATGCCGGCGCGCGGCTTCCGAACCCTCGTCGTAGTCGATGTCCTCCGGATCGACGATGACCTCGATCGTCGGGGAGTGGTCGAGTTCGCGCAGTTCCAGCGGGGTGAACTTGGCCTGGGCCGGGCCGCGGCGGCCGAATACGTGCACCTCGACGGCCTTGTTGCCCTTCAGGCCCGCGTACACGTTCGGCGGGATCTCGGTGGGCAGCAGTTCGTCACCGGTCTTGGCCAGCACGCGCGCCACATCGAGCGCGACATTGCCGACGCCGAGGACCGCGACCTTCTCCGCGTCCAGCGGCCAGGTGCGCGGCACATCCGGGTGCCCGTCGTACCAGGACACGAAATCGGCCGCACCGTAGGAACCGTCCAGGTCGATCCCCTGGATCGGCAGTGCGCGGTCGGCGTTGGCGCCGGTGGAGAAGATCACCGCGTCGTAGAAGCGGCGCAGATCCGACAGGGTGATATCGGTGCCGTAGTCGATATTGCCGAGCAGGCGCACCTGCTCCTTGTCCAGCACCTTGTGCAGGGCGGTGACGATTCCCTTGATCCGCGGATGGTCCGGAGCGACGCCGTAGCGGATCAGCCCGAACGGGGCGGGCATCCGCTCGAACAGATCGATCGAGACGTCTGCATCGGATTTCATCAACGCGTCGGCGGCATAGATACCGGCCGGCCCGGCTCCGACGATCGCGATCCGAAGCGGGCGGTTCGCTTCCTTCTGCTCGGTCATCTGTTACGCGCACCCTTATCGGTCGAAAGAATCACTGGCGTTGCTGTTAGCTTAGGCTAACTTGACGCGTGGCCCGTATGCACCTACATCGCGCCGTTCGCGGGCGGCTGTTCACCGGTCGTCGTCCCACGTCCATGCGGGTAGAGCTGTACTGCGATACCCACCTCGCCCCCGATTCTATCGGGGTGCGAGCACGAACCGATCCGGGGACCAGGGATGATCGTCGGTATGAGCGATGCCGGAGGAGCCGACGAGCACGCGGGCACCGAATCGGGCGACGGTGAGCGACCGCGCTCGATCACCCCGTTCATCGTGGCCGCGGTGGTCGCGGCCCTGATCCTGGGCGGTGTCCTGATCGCCGGGCTGGTGGCACCCGTTGAGAAAAATGTCACAGATTCCGACCGGATCGCCGGAGCGGTACGCGACTTCGCCCAGACGAGCAGCCGCTACGGTGCCGAACCGCCGCGCGAAGCGGTATGCCCCGGTTTCGTTCCGGACCGCTCACCCCTGGCCGGACAATTGAAACCCGGTGAAACCGGAAATGACATCGAGATCACGAGATTCGGCCCCGTGCAGATCAACGGCGATACGGCGACCATCGAAGTGACCAGCGAAGTCGACGGCGACGAGAAGACCGCGACCTGGTGGCTGTTCCACTCCGACGACGAATGGCGGGTGTGCAACCAGCCGGTCGAATGATCCCACCCGGCGCGTCGACAGAGGATTGACACGGCCGGGCCGGGCCGGGCTAATCTCGTGAATCAGGTCATGAGTGCCAGCGCCAAGCCCCGGCTCGCTGGCCGGCAACCCTCCTCCGCGGTGGGGTGCTCCGGGTGACGACCGGGCACGCATCGATCGGATGCGGCAAGTGCGGATTCGCAGGAGGTGCCACGTAATGAGTTACGCAGGGGATATCGGCCCACGGCAGGCATGGGAACTGCTGACCGAGAACCCGGACGCAGTCCTGGTGGACGTGCGGACCGAAGCCGAGTGGAAGTTCGTCGGCGTACCCGACACCAGCGCGATAGCGAAACCGACGCTACTGGTGGAATGGGTCGACGGCACCGGCACCCGCAACGACCATTTCGTCGACCAATTGCGCAGCGCGCTGGTCGACCGCCCCGCCGACGCGCCCGTCCTCTTCCTCTGTCGCTCCGGCCAGCGTTCGGCCCATGCGGCCGACGCCGCCACCGCGGCGGGAATCGGCCCCTCCTACAACATCAGCGAAGGCTTCGAGGGACCGCTGGACGAACTCGGGCACCGCGGCGGCACCGGCTGGCGCGCCCACGGCCTCCCTTGGCGGCAGTCGTGATCAGCGGCGGGTCGTTCGAACGCCCGCTCCCCGACGGAGTCGGCCCGGCGACGCTGGGCGTACGCGGCGGACTGAGCCGGTCGGGATTCGACGAGACGTCCGAGGCCCTCTACCTGAACTCCGGCTTCGTCTACGCGAGCGCCGAAGCCGCCGAGGCCGCGTTCACCGGCGACAACCCGCACTACGTGTACTCCCGCTACGGCAACCCCACGGTGAGCACCTTCCAGGAACGGATGCGCCTGCTCGACGGCGCCGAAGCCTGTTTCGCGACCGCCAGCGGCATGGCGGCCGTGTTCGTCGCGCTCGGTGCGCTGCTGAAAGCGGGCGACCGGCTGGTGGCCGCACGCAGCCTGTTCGGATCCTGTTTCGTGGTGTGCAACGAAAGACTGCCGCGCTGGGGTGTGGAAACGGTCTTCGTCGACGGTGAAGATCTCGACCAGTGGGAAGCCGCCCTGGCCGAACCCACCACCGCCGTGTTCTTCGAAACCCCGGCCAACCCGATGCAGACCCTGGTCGATGTACGCAAAGTCTGCGAACTCGCCCACGCCGCGGGCGCGCAGGTGGTGCTGGACAATGTGTTCGCCACCCCGCTGCTGCAACGCGGCTTCGAACTCGGCGCCGACGTGGTCGTCTACTCCGGCACCAAACACATCGACGGCCAGGGCCGGGTCCTGGGCGGCGCGATCCTCGGCAGCTCCGAATACATCGAAGGCCCGGTCAAGACGCTGATGCGCCACACCGGCCCCGCGCTGAGCCCGTTCAACGCCTGGACACTGCTCAAAGGGCTGGAAACCATGCCGCTGCGGGTCCGGCAATCCGCCGATTCGGCGCTGCGGATCGCCCGCTACCTGGACGAACACCCGGCAGTGAGCTGGGTCCGCTACCCGTTCCTGGAATCGCATCCGCAATACGCCCTGGCCGCCGAACAGATGAGCGGCGGCGGCACCGTGGTGACCTTCGAATTGAAGGCCGCCGCCGATCACGCCAAGAAACGGGCCTTCGAAGTACTCAACGGGCTACGGATCGTCGACATCTCCAACAACCTGGGCGACGCGAAATCCCTCATCACCCACCCGGCCACCACCACCCACCGCGCGATGGGCCCGGAAGGCCGCGCGGGCATCGGGCTGTCGGACGGTGTCGTGCGGCTCTCGGTCGGCCTCGAAGACCTCGAGGACCTGCTGGGCGACCTGGACCACGCGCTGAGTTGATGGCGGCGCCTCCGGCGCCGCGGGGTGGGGCCCTCGTTACCCCGGTTCTTCACTCCTGCGCTCCTCCGCTTCGCTCCCCCGCTCCGTCGCTCCAGAACCGGGGCGGGCCCCACCTTCGTGCTGGGCCCGGTGGAGAGGAGCCGAAACGCGGGGCACGTCGGTGATTCCTGAGGCACAGGAGTTGTGCTGAGCAGACCGGGGGGCGGTTCTCATGGCAGAGGGCCAGCGGTAGGCGGTCGGGTCGGGTCCAGAAGCGGGCGGTCTGATCATGTCTGGATCCGGGTCGGCCGGGCCGGGTCCGAGCCGGCCGACCCGGTCAGGCCCGAGCCGGTCAGGTCCGAGCCGGTCAGGTCCGAGCCGGTCAGGTCCGAGCCCGGCCGGTCACAAGTCGGGCCGGCCACCAGTCGGATGTGGAGCCGGGCCGGTCAGGTCGGGTGGGGTGTCGGGTCGGTGAAGGGCGTACGGACGCGGCCCACCAGTTCGGCAACCGAGTTCAGCACCACGGTGGGCCGGTAGGGGTAGTGCTCGACCGACTTCTTCGTCGAGATACCGGAGGTCACCAGGATGGTCCGCATTCCGGCCTCCATCCCGGAGATCACATCGGTATCCATCCGGTCGCCGACCATCACACTGGTCTGGGAGTGGGCGCCGATCCGGCGCAGCGCCGAACGCATCATCAGCGGGTTCGGTTTACCGATGTAATAGGGGTCGCGGCCGGTGGCGCGGGTGATCAGAGCGGCCACCGAACCGGTCGCGGGCAGTACACCGTCGCGGGACGGGCCGGTGGGGTCGGGGTTGGTGGCGATGAACCGCGCTCCCCGTTCGACCAGCCGGATCGCGGTGGTGATGGCCTCGAACGAGTAGGTGCGGGTCTCGCCCAGCACCACGTAGTCGGGATCCACCTCGGTCAACACGTAGCCGATCTCGTGCAGCGCGGTGGTCAACCCGGACTCACCGACCACGTAGGCGGTGCCGCCGGGCCGCTGCTCGTCGAGGAAACTGGCCGTGGCCAGGGCGGAGGTCCAGATCGAATGCTCCGGGATCTCCAGCCCGGTCTGCCGCAACCGGGCCTGCAGGTCGCGTGGGGTGCGGATCGAGTTGTTGGTCAGCACCAGGAACGGGATCTCCTCGGCCCGCAGTTCGGCGAGGAATTCGTCGGCGCCGGGGACCATATGGTCCTCGTGCACCAGTACCCCGTCCATATCGGTGAGATAGGAGAGAATCCGGTCGTCTGTGCTCACCCATCGATTCTGCGCTTCGCCGTCCGAGGGGTGGGTATGCCGCGCCCGGAGTCGGGAACGCGAGCCGAGAACGAGACCACCGGATGCCGCCGCGCACGTACGGTACGGACCGCCGGCTTCGCTCCGGCCGCACGTGGGCTGCGGGTGGGCTTCACCCGACCGCGCCTATTAGTGTCGAATCCGGGCCGGAAACGGTCCGACCACAACGCGACAGGAGTGGGCGCAAATGGGCGAGCTGAAACTCGGATACAAGGCGTCGGCGGAACAATTCGGACCCCGTGAACTGGTGGAGCTGGCGGTACTGGTCGAGGAACACGGCCTCGACAGCGCCACGGTCAGCGATCATTTCCAGCCGTGGCGGCACAAGGGCGGCCACGCACCGTTCTCCCTGGCCTGGCTGGCCGCGGCGGGTGAGCGCACCGAGCGGATCATGCTCGGTACCTCCGTCCTCACTCCGACCTTCCGGTACAACCCCGCCGTGATCGCCCAGGCGTTCGCGACGCTGGGCTGCCTGTATCCGGGCCGGGTGATGCTGGGTGTGGGGACCGGCGAGGCACTCAACGAGATCGCCACGGGCTACTCCGGCGAGTGGCCGGAGTTCAAGGAACGTTTCGCCCGCCTGCGTGAATCGGTCGATCTGATGCGCGCCCTGTGGACCGGCGCCCGCACCGATTTCGACGGCACCTACTACAAGACGGTGGGCGCCTCCATCTACGACGTTCCCGAAGGCGGAATCCCGGTCTACATCGCCGCCGGCGGCCCGGTGGTGGCCCGCTACGCGGGTCGCGCGGGCGACGGAT
>JABFXT010000119.1 GCA_013361595.1 Nocardia sp.
AGACGGTGGACAAGGAACTGCCCAAGACCGCCGAGGACCTCGCCCCCGACTTCATGGCCGACTATCTCGAACTGATCGACAAGGCGATCGTTCCGGGAGCCAAGGAGAAGGAACTGACGGTCAAGGCGACCAGTCAGGCCGGGGGAGTCGTCTCCGCCGACCGGGCGCACGCCGTTGTGCTGCTGTTCCTGAACCAGGTGACCACCAGTAAAGAGAGCCCGCAGGGCACCACCACGGGCAGCCGGGTCCGGGTGGCGCTGGACAAATCCGACGACCGGTGGCTGGTCGCGTCGGTCACCCCGATCTAGCCCGCTGCGCGAGCGCGGCCGGGTCCGGAGTCACGGAGAAGAGCCCTCCACCGAAGCGGTGGGGGGCTCTTCCGTTGCTGTGCGGCCTTCGACACCGGCTGCGGCGGAGGCCGGCCGGGGCGGGTCGCCGCTCGGCGGGATGAGTCGCCGCGCGCCGGGATGAAAGAAAACCGCCGGTCCGCTCGCGAGTGCGAGTGAACCGGCGGTTTCGTCCGGAGCCCCCTGTCAGGATTGAACTGACGACCTTTCGCTTACAAGGCGAGTGCTCTACCACTGAGCTAAGGAGGCGAGAAGCGGAGCCATCATAACCGTACGCGACCGCCGCGCGACACCTGATTGCGATGTCGCACAGCGGTTGTACGGATCCACCGGCTCCGCGGGCGACCTACTTACGGGCCGCCTCGTCCGCCGCCATGGCGTCACGCAGGCTCTTGGGCCGCATATCGGTCCAGTTCTGCTCCACGTACTCCACACAGGCGGCGCGGCTCTCCTCACCGAAGACCACCCGCCAGCCGGCCGGGACTTCGGCGAAGGCGGGCCACAGGGAGTGCTGTTCTTCGTCGTTGACCAGAACGAAGAAGCGGCCGTCCTCGTCGTCGAACGGGTTGGTGCTCATTTCACCTCACTGGGGTGCTCGTGGGTTGTGGATTCGGATCTGTGTGGGCCCGCCCCGGCGGCTCGGGTCTGGATATCCGGCTGCCGCGTCACGAACCCAAACGATGTGTCGACACTAGCAAGCTCAGCGTTAGCTGTGGGGCCTCCCCTCACGAGGCGAAGAATTCCAGCAAGATCTTGTTCACCGCGTCCGGACGCTCCAGATAGCCGTAGTGACCGGCATCGGGAACCTCCTGGTACCGGCCGCCCGGAATAGCGTCGGCGACCTCTCTGGCCAGGTACGGGGGGATCATCCGATCGTCGGCGAAACCGACGGCCAGACACGGCACGGTGACACCGCGGTAGGCGTGCAGCCGATCGAAATCGTGGTCCATCCGGCGCTGCGCCCGGATACCCGGAGCGACGGGGCCGCCGGTGAACTCGAACAGATCCAGCCAGTCCCGGGCCTTGTTCGTATCGGCCATGGTGGCGGGCGAGAGATTCATCACCGCGGTCAGCGCGGCATCGTATTTGGCCGGCAGCCGGACCTCGTTCGCGTCCATCTCGTGCTCGCCCAGCGACAGCGTCTTCTGGAACTGGTCCAGCCGGCCGTGCCCGGCCAGGAACACCGCCTTGCGCACCAGTTCGGGCCGGGCCAGCGCGAGCTCCTGCGCGACCCGGGCGCCCATCGACGTGCCGGCCACCAGCGCGGGCCCCTCGTCCAGGAATTCGATCAGGGCCGCCGTATCGGCCACCATCTCGTGGATGGTCATCCCGTCGACGGCCTCGTAGCTGGGCGCGATACCCCGGTTGTCGAACGTGCACACCCGGTACCCGGCAGCCAGCAGTGCGGGCACCTGGTGCAGTTCCCACACCCGGCCGGGACTACCGGTGCCCATGATCAGCACCACCAGCGGGCCGCCGCCTTTGACGTCGGTGCCCTTGGCACGGTCTCCCTTGACCTGATAGTTGAGCGATATTCCGTTCACCGTGGCCAACGGCATGCTTCGGGCCCCTTCCTCATCGTTTTTGCTGCAACGGTATAGCCCCGGGGGCCCCGCTACGTTACCCGCGGCGGGAGCGGCCACTTCCCCGGACAGATACCATTGACATTTCACATACAAGCGCACCTGCCGGGAGGATCGAGATGGCCGCGAAGAGCAGCGCCAACGGTATCGCCGACGACGAACTGGAACCCCTCGCCGACGAGACCGCTCGTCAGGCGCAGCGGGTCGTGGCCGCCTATGCCGCCGATGCCGACGAATGCCGGATGCTTCTGTCGATGCTCGGTATCGGACCGGGAGTCCGCGCCGAGTAAACAGCCACCGGCGCCAACGGCGACGTCGGCGGACCCACACACAACTACATGGCGTACAGCGCCGCGCAAAGGATGCGTGAGTGGACCAGATGACCGATCAGCCGTCCAGCGATTCCACCCCCGAGGATGAAACCGCCGTGTCCGTGGACCGGCCCGGAGACCACAACGGTTCCGGGTCGGTAGAGAGCCCGATCGATCCGGCCGAGGCCCTCCCCGAAGCGGTGGACGCCGAACCCCTGCGCGAGCGCGGGGCCGGTTCCGGCTTCGTGGTCGTGGCCAACCGGCTACCGGTCGATCTGGAGAAGCTCCCGGACGGCAGCAGTCGCTGGAAACGCAGCCCGGGTGGCCTGGTGACCGCACTCGAACCGGTGCTGCGCAGCAACCGCGGCGCCTGGGTCGGCTGGGCGGGTGTACCGGACGTCGACGTCGACCCCATCGTCGAAGACGGGCTGGAACTACATCCGGTACCGCTGTCCGCGCAGGAGGTCGCGCAGTACTACGAGGGCTTCTCCAACGCCACCCTGTGGCCGCTGTACCACGACGTGATCGTCCGTCCCGTCTACAACCGGGCCTGGTGGTCGGCCTACGTCCAGGTGAACCGGCGCTTCGCCGAGGAGACCGCGAAAGTCGCCGCCGAGGGCGCGACCGTCTGGGTGCAGGATTACCAACTCCAGCTCGTACCCAAGATGCTGCGCATGCTGCGCCCGGACCTCACCATCGGATTCTTCCTGCACATCCCGTTCCCGCCGGTGGAACTGTTCATGCAGATGCCGTGGCGCACCGAGATCGTGGAAGGCCTGCTCGGGGCCGACCTGATCGGCTTCCATCTGCCCGGCGGCGCCCAGAACTTCCTCTACCTGGCCCGGCGCCTGGCCGGCCAGCCCACCTCCCGCGGCACCGTCGGTGTCCGGTCGAAGATGGGCGTGGTGCAGGTCGGATTCCGCACGGTCCGCGTCGGTGCCTTCCCGATCTCCATCGACTCCGCGGGTCTCGACGAACACTCACGCCGGCGTTCGGTCCGCGAACGCGCCGCCCGCATCCGCGCCGAACTCGGCAGCCCCAAGAACATCCTCCTCGGTGTCGACCGCCTCGACTACACCAAAGGCATCGACATCAGGCTCAACGCCCTCGAGGAACTCCTGGCCGAAGGCCGTATCGACCCGGCCGAAACCGTGATGGTGCAGCTGGCGACCCCCAGCCGGGAACGCGTCGAAAGCTATATCCAGATGCGTGGCGATATCGAACGGCAGGTCGGCCGCATCAACGGTGAATTCGCCCGCGTCGGCTACCCGGTCGTGCACTATCTGCACCGACCCATCGCCCGCGAGGAACTCATCTCCTTCTTCGTCGCGGCCGACGTCATGCTGGTGACCCCGCTACGCGACGGTATGAACCTGGTCGCGAAGGAATACGTGGCCTGCCACTCCGGCCTCAACGGCACCCTGGTGCTCAGCGAATTCACCGGCGCCGCCGCCGAGCTCCGCCAGTCCTACCTGTGCAACCCGCACGACCTCGACAGCGTGAAGGACGCCATAGTCGACGCCCTCACCGACGACCGCGAAACCCGGCGGCGCCGGATGCGCTCGCTGCGCAGGCAGGTCCTGGCCCACGACGTGGACCGGTGGGCGAGGGCGTTCCTGGACGCGCTGGCCCAAGGACAGGTCGCGGGCAAGGCGCTGATGGCCGACGTCGACAACGAGTACGAGGACTCCGGGCCGCACGCGGACTAGCCTGGGGGCCACGTGTCCCGGAAGCGAGCGTGGGTGGGTCCGGCGCCGGCGATCCGGGATACCCGAAGCTGTGATCGGCCCACATCGGACGGGGTCGGGCGGGACGAAACCACGATTCGCGTTCGCGGGCGGGGGTGTCGGTATTCGCGATCGACGCCTACATGGTCGGCGGCATTCGTGATCGGGGCTCGCCACTCGTGAAGGTGGGGGGTGGGCCTGTTCGTGAAGGTAGGGTTTGTGGGCTTG
>JABFXT010000495.1 GCA_013361595.1 Nocardia sp.
GACGCCCCACCCGCGGAGCGAGCATGTGGCGCTTGCCCGAGCCGGGCCGCGCGCGTGGTTTCGCCGCGGGCCGGCCTGGCGAACGGGGCCGTAGGCTCGGCCGGGAGCGGTACAAGCTGCGCGCGTTCATCCGAAACGTTCGATATCCACTCGCCGATCCACCCATGGACACGCGGGGCGCTTCGGATGTGCCACCGGACTCATGCATCACCAGGGGATTTCGTGAACAGTCGAGAAGAGAACGTAGCCGGACGCCGGCGGAACAACCGCAAAGTACTCATCGCAGTCGGCGTCCTGCTCGCAGTACTGCTGCTGTGCGCCGGCATCGGCGCCGTCTTCGGCGAGGACCGGGTCGACGACGCGGCTCCGGCGCCGACGACCACGGCGGCCACGGCGGCCACACTGTCGCCGGCCGCCCAGCCCGCTCCCGTCGCGCCCGTACCGCCGTCGGCGACCAGCTCGGCCGAGATAACCACGACCACGGCAGCCGCACCGCCGCCGGCCACAGCGGATTACTCCGACCCTCGGTGCGCCCCGGCGAGCGCTGAGCTCGTCGCCCAGGTTGCGGCCGGCCTCACCGCGGAAGGGAATCAGCTCGCCAACGGCACAGTGATTTCCGAGGGCGGTATCACGTACTTCGGCGCGACCACGGTCGATGCGGTCGGCGATATGGACGCCCGTTCCGATGTCTGGATCGTGCGCGACGGTGCGGTGTACTCGTCGACCGGCGGCGCCCGCGGCAATTCGAACTTTCCACGCGCGAGTGACGCGCTCGGTATCTCGCCCGGCGACCCGATCGTGACAGCCGTCGATACCTGCGTGATCGATCTGACCGAATAGGCCGGAAACAGCGAACCGCCCCGGCCGAGTGATGTGACCGGGGCGGTTCGCGTCCGGCGACGACTGTGCGGCGATGTCGTACGTCGAAATCCCGTCGGGTCACGATGGACCGAGCAGGCGCGTCCACTTTCGTGGACGCGACCCGTGGACGCGGGCGTAACGTCTTCAGAAAAACGTTACTTGACCTGCGTCGATAGTTGTGGAGCCTAGGGGAATCGAACCCCTAACCCCTGCCTTGCAAAGGCAGTGCTCTGCCAATTGAGCTAAGGCCCCTGGACACGCGGACCGTGCCGGGAGTCGCCTGCGAAACAGTAGCGGTCCGGCACGTACACCGTCAAACAAGAATAACCGGGCAACCGCCGGCATATCACCTGCGCAGCGCGCCCACGGCCGCGAATTCCGCCTCCCGTCCCTGCATCTGCTCGCGGTACCAGTTCTCCCGATGCCAGAGCATGAGCTGTTCGTGCACCCGGCCGACGGGTGGAATCCGCCGGAGGAATTCCACAGCCGTGACGAGCGGTATCCGGGCAACAGGAATCAGCAGCCAGGGGAAGGCGGCCGGCATCCGATAGCGGCGGCGAGTGGTCGGCAGCATGTACAACGCCGAGTACGCCGAGTTGATCCGGTAGTTGTAGTGCGCCCGGAGCCTGGCCAGACCACGCTGCTCCGGGCGGGGAGCGAATGCCGCCGGATAGGACTCGATGAGTTCGGCGCCCTGGGCACCGGAGTCGTGGGCGCGGGCGACCATGGTCATCGCCATGACGCGAAGCGTGTCGGCCACGGTCTCCGGATGCCAGGTCAGCCGCACGCCCAGTAGGTATCCCATGTACTTCTGGAAATGCAGGAGCGCCCGGAACTCCGCGGGGGTCGTCTGGTAGCCGAGCGCCCACAGTCCCAGGCCGGGAATGGTGCTCCCGGCGATCAGCGTGAGCAGCTGATAGGTCTGGCTGATCGGCAGCCCCCACCGATCGGTGTCCCATTCCGGATGCCGCTGCACGCCCGCACGTACCGATACGTGCATGATCCGCACCTTCAAGGCCGTGGCACGCCCCTCGGATCCCGGGGTCGAGAGCGCCCCGGGCCGGGAGACGTCCATCCAGAACCGGCAGGTCTCCAGGAAGCGGCGCAGCGCGCTGTCGCCGGCGTAACCGCCCGCCAGCGAAAGTGGAGTGGCGACCGCGGATTCGGTGTACATCTCCAGGGTTTCGGCGCCCGCGAAACTGAACAGTACGGTGCCCCACCGCCGCCAGACCGCGGCGCCGCGTTCCACCAGTTCCGGCTGTACCCATTCGGGCACCGCTTCGAATTCGTCGAACAGGGCACGCATGGAATCCGGGGCGTCGGGCACAGCGTCGATCCCGTCGCGCAGCGCGGTTTCCAGCAGCCGACGGCCGTGCTCGCGACCGCCCTCCCCGCGCATGACCTCCGCGACGAACCGTTCCGCCACCGGATCTCCGGAGAACATATCCGCGCACAATGCCCGCGCCTGTTCGTCGGTCGGGAACAGGGCCGAACCCGTCACGGTCCGGACGATCCGCTCCACCCGCCGGATTCCGGGCCTATCGCGCGCCTGCCAGTAGCGAAAGGCAGTCGGGCAGCCGGACGGTGTCGCCTCCGGTGTCACCGCTGGTATCGACATCGCTGTTCTCCTCCCCCGCGCGGCCGCGAACCGAACGCCCGGGATCTCGGACGGTGCGGGACACCGACCCATACTTATGCGTATGGATGCACAGTACTGGAAGGTATGGATAAGCGGCGGGCGATTCGGAACACTCGACCGGCGGAGACACACCCGCAACCGGTAGCGGGGAGCCGGCCGCGATGGGCGAATCCGCCGAGGCCGGCGACCACCTCCCCTACCATCGGAGTATGAGACCCAGCGCTGACCTGTCGGACCGATGACGGCGGGTTCGTCCACCGCTTCGCATCCCGACTCGCCCGGCGACCGGGCGACGCCGCCGCGCCCACGCTCGAAAAAGGCTCGCGCCCAGCAGACTCGGCGGCGGCGTACCGCGCGGCTGTCCTACGACGACTGGGTCGACGGCGCGCTGAAACTCCTGTCGCGCGAAGGCGTCGGGGCGATCAGGATTCCGAGATTGTGCCAGGAGCTGGGCGTGACCAAAGGTAGCTTCTACTGGCATTTCGACGATATCGAGCAGCTCACGGCGGCCATGGCCGACCGGTGGAGCGCGGTGCAGAGCGAAACCGTACGCGAACTGGGCGCCTTCGCGGCGATCCCGGTGGAGGAACGGATCGAGAAGATGGCCGCCATGCTGGTCGACCGGCGGCACTGGATGGTCGAGACGACGGTGCGGGAATGGTCACGCAGTAATCCGAAGGTGGCCGATGCGGTTCGCATTCTCGACCAGCGCGTATTCGAAACCGTCTACCGAACGATGCTGGATCTGGGGTTCGACGAGAACCAGGCCGGGGTGCGGGCGGGGGCGATGGTCTACATCGGCCTCGGGCTGATCCACGGCCGGGACAATCTGCCGATACCGACCACCGAGCAGGTGCACTCGGTCATCGAACTGCTGGCCCGGCCGTGATCACAGCGACCCGGTGATCACCGGGCCCGGCGGCAACGATGGAGGACGTCGCCCGCGGCAGGATCAGCGTGTGGTGACCTCGTGCCACAGGTCGGCGTCGTCACGCTGGCGCAGCTTGCTGATACCGATGAGAACCGCAGCGACAAGACCGATGGTGAGAACGTATTTCATATCGATAGCTTAGTGGCTCCGCCGTTTTGCGCCCACCGCGGCCCGCATCGGGTCAGGGCTTTCCACGCAGACCTTCCCGTGCCCGGTCCAGCGCCGTCACACTCTCGGTGACGACGTCGGCCAGCATTGCGAGTTCGGCGTCGGTGCGCGTCGCGAACTGCTCGCCGAGCATCTCCCAGAGCCCTCGAACAAGGGCGCCTTCCGGCGCTGGTGGATCGCTGCGGCATCGGCTGGCGGTGGGGCTGCGCGCGCTCTCCCTCTCGGGGCAGGCGACCGGCGCGGAAATTCCGGCGCAATCGAGGCCGAACAGCAAAATCCCGACCCGTTCCACGCGGCGTAACCGCAATCGGAACAGATCGGGATTGTGTATCTGTGGGTCTAGGAGGACTTGAACCTCCGACCTCTTCGTTATCAGCGAAGCGCTCTAACCGCCTGAGCTATAGACCCGCGGGGCTCGTAGCCGAACCGCGATAGAGATTACCCGACCGCATCCTCTACAACCAAAACAGCAGGTCAGAGTGGACGCGACATACTCGAAAAGGCCGGCGGCCGGCACCAGGGACAGGTACCGGCCGCCGGCCGCGAGCCGAGATCAGTCCGGGTCGGCCAGCGGGACCAGGATTCCGCCGACCATA